>NZ_AHJG01000049.1:0-5183 GCF_000241145.1 Candidatus Nitrosarchaeum limnium BG20
ATAAGATTCCTAGAGTCAAAATTATCACAGTTTATTTTGAAAAGTTTTGGGGATGAAGACAAGAAAAATATTTTGATGACGACAATAGATGCGGCAAAAAATGTTGCAATCATAATGGAAAAAAATGATTTACCACAGACTACATGTTATAGGAAGATAAACGAGTTAATAAAAGAAGGTTTCTTTATAATTACAAAATATACAACAGATAACCGCCAAACACGAAAATATCAATCCTTATTTTTGAATTTGCAAATTAGCATAAAGAAAAACGAGATAATATTAGTTGGTACAATACCAAAACAAATTTATGAAAAATCATCTTTTGTTAAAAACTGAAATTCAGACTTATCTCAAGTTTTAATTTCGTTCTAACCAATCAGATAAATGCTTTAAGAAATCATTTCGTGATTCTTGGGAATTGTTTTGTGTTTGCTCATAAAAAATGACATCAAAAAACCAATGATCACAATCAAATAACTGAATTGATTTTTTTTCCGATTTTATCATCTTGAAAAATGCTTCACTCACTTGAGGGTAGACTTGACGATCTTTTTTTCCATGTAAGATAAGTACAGGAATGTCAATTTTTGAGAGATTTGTTGCATTTTGGTTTTTTAATGCTACAACATCAACAAGATATCTCAAAGAATATTTGAAGTTTAAGAGTTTGTCTTTTATCATTGATTCAATTTGGTAGCCTCCAACTTTTGTATAGTTTGGAAGAGTATTCCTGACGTCAACTAACAATCCAGGAGAGATTATCCTTCGCAGAAGCAGGTACAAAAATTGTGCAATATTTGGCTCTACATCACTCCTTTTTTTGATGTTTACCCTCACATATGGGGCAAGTAGGATTAGGCCATCAAGTGTATTTTCGTATCTTTGAAGGTACCACAAAGAGTAGGTGCATCCTATGCTATGACTAAGAAGATAAACTTTAGAGTACTGCTTTATTTTGAATATAATTTCATAAAGTGAGTCAAGACAATCATCAAAATTTGGGTCACCTTTTTTACCATCAGATGTACCGTGCCCAAATAAATCAATACTGATAACACTAAAACCGCGACTCGTCAAATCCTGCGCCAAATATTGAAAGATTCTTGCATCACAACAAAGACCATGAATACACACTATGGTTTTACCAGAGGGTTTTTGAGGAGTAAAATTAATTGTGTTAATGTTGCCATGTTTTGTTAATATTATGGGCATTTCCATGTATTGTATATACTAGTATTAAAATTATGAATTTGAGTAATTTGGGAGTTATTCCTTAAATTGGAGATTACATTTGATTTTCAAATGTTTGTGATTAGAAACCCAAAACATAGTGAGATCTGGACTGCAAACATGCTATTTCTCACTAGTGTTCTTGTTTTATTCATCAGTAACTTGTCCATATGATTTCTAGATAGTTTTTTTATTTTCACTAACAGATATCCAGTTATTAGTAAACCAGCTGTCAAACCAAGTGCATGTACATTAAACAAAAGAAAAGATATAACAAGAATTGACATTACAGAAAAAATAATGGCATTAACCAAGTAAAAGCTATTTTGGACACCAATCACTATAGGTATGGTTCTCCTGCCACCACTCTTATCACCTTTTACATCACGTATGTCATTTAATGGACCATTTACAAAATAAAACAAAAATACGATAACAGATGATGCTAAAACTAAACTAGAAATATTTTCTGCAGCAAACGCACCCATCATAGATGCGATAAATCCACCTAATGCCGTCACGACAGTTTTGATTACAAATATGTTTTTTAGATGAGTGAATGGATGAGAGTAGGCAATTGCCAAACCACAAAAAGCCAGAGACGCAAGTCCCACCATTGGATTTATAGAAAATGCTAGTATCACACCAATTACAAAAAACATTGTTGTTGCATAAAGTATTCTTTTGTATTCTGCCTTTTTTGAAGAGTATGAAGTGTCTGTATTATTTACACTGTCCACCTTCAGGTCGGTCAAGTCATTATACAAATAGGTTGCAAGGGCAAGAAGATATGTTGAAGCTGTGATTTTCAAAATGATAAAAACATCTGGAACTTGAAATCCGTTTGCGATAAAATATGTTCCAAGTGATGCAATTGCAAAACCATACACTATGATTCTTGATTTTACCAAAAGCAGGATAAATCCAAATATATTTTTTGGATTTTTGTTTTGGAGTTTCGCTACAGATAGCATATTTGTGTTCTCCATTTTAGGTAAACAACATCTTTTATTTTCATTATTATGGTAATTATATGATGAATTATAAATATTTGGATAATTGTGGTTATTTTATGAAATAATTATCATAAAATCAATAAATTATGTAAATTTCATAATTTTTAGAAATTAGGTTTAAATGAGAAAAAATAGGGCAATTATAAAAAATAAATGAGAAAAAAAGAAATCTAAGATTTTGTGTTTTTTCCAAAAATTGTAAAGAACCTTGCATAGGTTACAAAACATCTTTTGTCTTTTGAGATTTCTTTTAGGTCATCAAAGAGTTGCTCAAATTGTGATTCGGTCATAAAATTATTTGATAAAATAGATGATTTTAGACTGTCAGCAAACATCCATCCCAATTCACTGAATGGTTTTTGAGTCATTTGTAGAATTGGGACTTGACAATACAATGTTGTTTGCAAACCTTCGTCTAAAAATAGATCATATATTTTTCGTCCAGAAAATGGATCACCTCCTGTCTTTTTTATCAATTTTACATAGATTTTTCGTAATACCTCAACACTAGGCTTGTCTGGATGAGACAACCATGAACCAGGTGCGTGATCTAACTCTTGAATTATTATCATACCATTCTTTTTTACAATTTCCTTCATCAATTTTATTGCTTTTAGTTTATTTTTTAGATGGACAAACATCAATCTTGAATAAACAATGTCAAATTTTCCTGAAATATTTGAATTTAATATGTCGTCTTGAGAAAATGAAATATTTAGAGACTTCCAGTTGTTGTTACAATAATCAACATATTTTTTTTCAATGTCAGTCCCGATAACACTTCCTGATTTTCCAACCATCTCTTTCATTAATTTGGAAACATTTCCAATACCGCAGCCAATATCGATGCATCGCATTCCAGGTTTTAATCCTGCCTTGATCAACGCTTCCCTAGCAAATGATTCAAAAAGAGAGGCCTGAATCTGTAGCCTCTTCATTTCATTTGAAGTATATCCTAGAACATAGTTATTTTTCATAGGTAAATCTAGTATGATTTACCTTTATTTCTTGTAATCAATTAAAATTGATTAGGAGAATGCTATTTTACGTGAGAGTTTAACAGTTATTTCGGGTAATTATTTGCGGTGGTGTTGTAGATGACTTTGCCCACATTGAGTTGAAATTTTGTTTCATTTGACTTGCTAGAGTTTCACCTGTAACAAAAACTACACCTTTGAACTTGGAACCATCATAGTTGTTTACCAATTCAATTCCAACATTTAGTGAATCCACTATCAACATTGAAAACGGCACATCGATATATCTTCGATCAATTTTTGATGGATAGTATGGATTTGAAACTACATTTTTCCTTTCATTTGAATTCTTATCTGACTTGGAAACACCTGCAGTATCATCGTTCAGATAAGACTCTGCTAATGAATTATCTGCCAAAATCTTAACAGAGATCCCCATAGTAGATTTTTTCAAAATAGAATTTATGATCAAATCATTTGCAAATCTTGTACATAGAATAATTTCGTGTTTTGCAAACTCGATCATTTCTAAAACTTTTGAAACCATGTCTTCAAAGTTACTTGTGTAAGAAGACTTTGTGTCAATATTTGGCATAGTGTCTTGTATTCCAACTGACTTGAGAAATTTCAATATCTCTTCATTATCAAACTTGTTTGATTTTTTGAGAACATCTACCATCTCGAGATTTTTTGAGTTTTTTATATGCTGTAATAAAGTCATTAAATGATTTTTGTAGAGAATCTTTCCAAGTGTTGTGTGATGATAAACCGATTCATTTTTTTCAAGAATTCCAAGATCAACTAGTTGTTTTAGTCTGGTATAGTATTGTTTTTTTGTCAAACCAATATTTTCAGGAGTGTCTATAGTTGATCTAAGCCCATCCTTTGATAGTACGATAAGATTGAATGCATCCTCTTTCGAAAGAATTTCAAAAATTTCCAGCATTCTTTTTGAAGGATTTAGGGAATCTATTGGAGCCGTTACAAGTGCAGAATCCTGATTATTGTTGCCCATAGTGATCTATGAAAACACTGATTATTTATAACCATTTTCAGGGAATTTGTGTATAATTTACCATTTTTGGGCGTTTAAATGATTTTTATGTTATATATCTAAACGAGAAAAATGTGGTTGATTTTACTTGAAATATAATAATTTTAATAGAACTAATTTATTATCTATTTTAGGGAAATTTAACATAATAATATCTAGATCAGGTAAATCTTTATTTATAGTGCCTGATAAAATACCCTGTGAATCAAAATCATAATTTCCAAATCAATGTGAAAAAGTACAAGAGCATGGGGGTTGTCAATTGTTCTTATTAAAACCCAAATACGAATTTACGTTTACAGATGAGGAGATCACTAAAGCCCTAACCAGTTTAGCTATTCAAACCAGCATTTCCAGTAAGGGCAATGAAAGTCTGAAAAAATTTGAAAAAAAATTATTTGACAAATATGCATGTTATTTTTCAGATTGTCTAGAGCATCCAGAATATCTAATGTCGACAATACACGAATCTTATGCAGACAGTGACGACATACTACATTCAATAATTATGAAACTTGACAGCTCCAGTAATCATAAGACAATTGCAAAATTCCTAATACAAATAAAACAACATGTTAAGAGTGTAAAAGATTAGTTTTTCACCATTGTTATGTTTTGATTATCATTGATGGAGAAACAATGAGTAATCCTGAAGAGCAAGACGAGCCGGATAACTCAAAGGAATCTTCAGTTGACTTTGCCATACTATTCTTTACACTTCTTTGCGTATTTATGGGTCTGCTTGCCGGATATGGTGCCTTTACAATTCACAGTAGTTTGCTTGGTGTGATGGTTTTGTGTTTTTTAGCGGCAACTGTCTTGTGTGGTTTTATATTTACTGCCATAAACAAAAATGTCTCTGATGAGAAATTAGATCATAAAAAATCTAGAATAATTTATACT
>NZ_AHJG01000048.1:0-1850 GCF_000241145.1 Candidatus Nitrosarchaeum limnium BG20
CACAGNTAAGGATTCTCTTTTTGTTTGCATTTACTTGTAATCTTATCCATTATGATTTTTTACTAATGTTTTGAGCAACGTTACTTGCAACATGTTCTGTTGCAATACTTATTGTATTATCAGCCCAATCTTCTCCTATCTTGTACATCACAGGTCTAAAATTTTATCAAAGAAATCTCCGGGGCTGAAAATTTTCATGTATTCTTCATAAACTTTTACGGATGATTGGATATCTCCTTCTGTTAGTTTTTTGTATAGGATTTGTTTTGACTTTTTTGTTGATTCTTCTCTTTTGGTGATGTCTTTTGGATTATGTGATGCTAAAACGGCTAATATTTTTGGGTCATCTCTATATTCTATTGGTATGTCATCTTTTACAACTTCTGATGCCTTTCCCAAATATTTTACTATTTCTTGTTTGGATGTATTTTTTTTAGAATTCCAAGTACTCTTAACTAAATATAAATAATTATCTGATTTTACTTTTTTGCTCTAATGTATACCATGAGTAATTTATTATGATATTATATTTATTTAATGCTAACTACTGACTCTAGTGCTAAAAAATCAATTTTATTCTAATTATTTAGAATGTTTCCCGATATCCTTCATTATTTTCATGTTTATTAGCACTAGTTTTATTCTATGGCACTAGTTTAAATAATTAAATTGATGAAATTACTTATGCATTATATGTTAATTGATATTTCTAATTTTGAAATAAATTTTTTAAATGTTAATCTTGAACAATAATCATGACTCAAATAAGCTATAATTCAATTTCTAAACTCAAACCTTATTCTATTTTAGTTACTGGTGCTACTGGTTTTATTGGTTCTCGATTGATCAGAAATTTGGTGTCCAATGGGTTCACTGTTAAGGGAATGAGTAGAAGTAAACTTACTGATAAAACCAATGTAAAGTATATTCAAGCAGATGTTTTTGATGTTGAGCAATTAGAGAGCGCAATGAATGGAATTGAAGTGGCCTATTATCTACTTCATTCTATGGAAGGAGATAAGGAACATTGGCGAGAATTTGCATCAAGAGAAAAAATTCAAGCTCAAAATTTTCTTAAAGCTGCTACTAATGCTAATGTTAAAAGAATAATCTATCTTGGAGGGTTAGTTAATGATAGTATAGAATTATCTCCACACATGAGAAGTAGAAAAGAAGTGGGTGAAATACTCGCATCTGGAAATATTCCAGTTACACAATTGCGTGCGTCTTTGATTATTGGTGCTCAGGGAGGTTCATATGCGATGCTCCGCTATCTTGTGGAACGATTACGTGTAATGGTTACGCCCTCTTGGGTCAAGTCACTAGCTCAACCAATAGCAGTTGATGACGTAATAGCATATCTTGTGGGATGTCTAAATCATCCTGAAACAAGTGGTAAAATTTTTGAAATTGGTGGACCTGATATTATGACGTATGAAGAATTAATGCGGGTGTATTCTGCATATCTTAATAAAAATCTCTTTGTCATTCAAATCCCTTTTCTTACAACTAGACTTTCATCTTATTGGGTAGATTTGATCACACCAGTCAAAGCATCCTTGGCAAGACCACTAATTGATAGCTTAGTTCATGATACTATTGTAAATGATAATTCAATCACCAAGATAATCCCACTTAATTTAAAATCTGTGCGTGAATCAATAGATATTGCAACTAAAGAAATGCGAGAAAGCCCTCCAGAATCAAAATCCTAGAGAGCAAAAAACTGGTTTTAAAATCAATCAAAAAACTTTTGCTTATCTCTTTAATTGTAATGGCGTTAATTGGAACCACGTATTATTGGTTGGATGATAGACTTGATGTTTATGATCCAATTTGGATTTTTGCTT
>NZ_AHJG01000047.1:0-907 GCF_000241145.1 Candidatus Nitrosarchaeum limnium BG20
ATGCCTATGTATTTTTAGGGCAAAGTAATTTTCATGCTGCTGGAATTGCACTTTCAACAAATATGCCAACATATGTCTTAGATCCTTATTTTAACGAAGTACGAGAAGTGACAGAATTTGCAGGAAAATTAAAAAAGAAAGCAACTCTTGCGATTTACAAAGCTGCTGAAGCACAGACATTTGGAATAATCATAGGATTAAAAGAAGGGCAATTATCCAAAGTGTTTGCGTTAAAATTTAAAAATGAATTAGAAAAAGAAGGAAAGACAGTTCAATTATTTGCATTAACAGATATTACAAACGAGAGATTAAAAAATCTGAAAGGAATAGATGCGTTTATCCAAGTAGCATGTCCTAGAATTTCTACTGACAATCAGTTTGATAAACCTGTTCTTTCTACACCCCAAGCAAATGCACTTTTAAAAATATTAAGACATGAAAGCATAGAGGGATATCTAGAGATTCCTCACTGGTTATAAAATCAAGATGTTAGTTTTTGAAATTTGATATTGTCCTTTAGTTTTTCAAAAGATTTAGTTTTTTTGCTTTGATCTTAAATTGAATTCCTTGGGAAATTGCTTTTTCAAGGATAAAAAGTGCATCATCTATTTTGGAAATCATTGCAAGACTACAAGATTTATCAAATAATACATCACCGTTAAGTGGATAATCATCTAGAATGACATCACAACAAAGTAATGATTCTTCAAATTGGTTCATTGAAAACAAGATTCTCTCTTTATGGTATAACACAATGTTGTACTTTGGGTTATTTTCTAATATATTATCACAGTATTGTAGTGCTTCAGAGAATTTTCCTTTTTTTCTCAATGAAGAAATTTTGTTTACCAAAACAGAAAGTTCCTGAGGTGCTAATTTCAATACAGCATCATAGCATTGAATTGCA
>NZ_AHJG01000046.1:0-908 GCF_000241145.1 Candidatus Nitrosarchaeum limnium BG20
ATGCCTATGTATTTTTAGGGCAAAGTAATTTTCATGCTGCTGGAATTGCACTTTCAACCAATATGCCAACATATGTCTTAGATCCTTATTTTAATGAGGTTCGAGAAGTGACAGAATTTGCACAGAAATTAAAAAAGAAAGCAACTCTTGCGATTTACAAAGCTGCTGAAGCACAGACATTTGGAATAATCATAGGATTAAAAGAAGGGCAATTATCCAAAGTGTTTGCATTAAAATTTAAAAATGAATTAGAAAAAGAAGGAAAGACTGTTCAATTATTTGCATTAACAGACATTACAAACGAGAGATTAAAAAATCTGAAAGGAATAGATGCGTTTATCCAAGTAGCATGTCCTAGAATTTCTACTGACAATCAGTTTGATAAACCTGTTTTGTCTACACCTCAAGCAAATGCACTTTTAAAAATATTAAGACATGAAAGCATAGAGGGATATCTAGAGATCCCTCACTGGTTATAAAATTAAGATGTTAGTTTTTGAAATTTGATATTGTCCTTTAGCTTTTCAAAAGATTTAGTTTTTTTTGCTTTGATCTTATATTGAATTCCTTGGGAAATTGCTTTTTCAAGTGTATAAAGAGCATCGTCTATTTTGTAAATCATTGCAAGACTACAAGATTTATCAAACAATACATCGCCGTTAAGAGGATAATCATCTAGAATGGCATCACAACAAAGTAATGATTCTTCAAATTGGTTCATTGAAAACAAGATTCTCTCTTTATGGTATAACACAATGTTGTACTTGGGGTTATTTTCTAATATATTATCACAGTATTTTAGCGCTTCAGAGAATTTGCCTTTTTTTCTCAATGAAGATATTTTGTTTACCAAAACAGAAAGTTCCTGAGGTGATAATTTCAATACAGCATCATAACATTGTATTGCG
>NZ_AHJG01000045.1:0-13386 GCF_000241145.1 Candidatus Nitrosarchaeum limnium BG20
CCACCACCAGAACCAGAATCACCATATCCTTTCATACGACTCATGTATCGTTTTCTTAACAACATAGGAAACGCAATAAAAATAGCCAATGCTGCACCTAATCCATATGGAAATGGCAAAATCATTTGTAGTCCTATACTAATGCCTAATGAGGCAAAAAGGAAAATCAAGTAAGTCTTATAATTAAACAATTCAACAAAAGTAGACTCAAAATACTTATAAAGTTTTGTCAGTATTTTTCATTTTTTCATTAATGAATTTTAAAGTTAAATTAGATTATTACAAGTTTTATCGAGTTTCCAGAACTATCCCATGCAAAGATATCTTCATCATTATATGGAGATTTTACAGTAACTGATACTAAACCAAAGAAATTTTGTAAATCAGTTAAAGAAGGTTCAGCAGGGCCTGTCGGATGGGAGTGAACTATACCAACATAGCTCATATCAAATGGCAAAAACGAGGAAGGAAATCCTGCAAAAGTATGACCGACATAATCAAAGGGAGGGATCACCAAACCATCCACAAGAATATTTCCATGTTTGGATTTACCCTTTAAGATAAGAACACATTCCTCAGGATGTTTTATCTGACAATAAGACAGAATGCTGTCTAGCACTTTTTTTTGTAACGAAAGTTGTCTTTCAAATTTTTTCTTTTTAAATAACACTCTATAAAGTACCAATCAAGAGCTAATTAATTTTAGTATCAATAGGATATTGAATAGATGGTGTTTGAGAATTTTCTCAGTTTTGTTTCAATATCAACAATCAATTTAGTAGAATTAGAGTGAATCTCATTGATTTCAGATTGAAATGTTTTAATTTTTAACTCTGAATCCTCCTTGTCAGTCATCAGATTTTTTAGATTTTTTGTAAGATCCTGTAATTCATGCGGCTCTAGTGATTTTATCTGATTTTGAATTTTTTCTTGTTTATCGGCATAATCATTAACTTGATGGATTAATCCATCCAATGCTTCTTCTATCTCAGTTAATTGTGAAAACGATTTATCAACGTCTTTAACAGATATAGAGTCAGAGGATATTGCTTTTCGTACATTTTCCAAAATTAGAATTATAGAATCTTTATTCTTCGGCATTAAAACTTCAAAAGGATCTTCTATTAATCCAGATAGTAAATTTTTTTGTTCTTTTTCCATTGCTGAAATATGTTCATATCTACTTAGAGGTCTTGAAATCTTTGTAAATTGTGATGTGATCTGATCTTTTATTTGATTTTTACTTTCAGTTAATGCATCTAAAATTTTTGTCAACTCTAAAAGTTTAACATATTCTTCAGAACCCTTTATTTTTTTTATAGAATCTTCAGAGGAGATGATTTTTTTGTCAAGAGAGTCAATATGGGTTTGAAGTTCAGAAATTCTTTGTTCCTTTTTAGATACTTCCTCTTCTATATCCTTAATTTCTTTTAACGAATCTAAAATTTCAGTAGAGGTTGTTTGTGTTTCATCAAAATTTGTAAGCATTTGCTGGATTTTAGAGTGGTTTGATTGCATTTGTAGAAGAATTTCTTTTAATTTTTCAGCATATTTTTTTGCAAAAATATGGATTACTCTTGTTTGGCGTCCTAAAACATCTCCAATTTTTTTCAACATCTGATTTAAAATTACATTAATGTTTTCAGCATCAGTATATGATTTAACATCAGGCAATGATATCGCATCTTTTTTGATCATGTCAATAACCTGCTGTTTACCTCTCACTACAATTATTCGAAGATGTTTATCGATATCATCAACTTGGAGATTATCCTTTTCTAATGCACTACCGATCACGGTAAGATCTTTGATTAACGGTTGGGTGGTATCTCGTACTGATTTAATATCTGACAATATCTGAGATGTTCGTAATTCCAATATTTTTCGAACAATTCCAGACACTTCAGATAATTGAATCTGTTTAGTAGATGAAACATCTGAGGTTTTAGAATCTTCTTTCTTCTTACCCCATCCAAAAACCATGGTTATAGTTAGTTTTTGGGGATTAAATGTGTTAGACAAAGGAAATTTAAAACCATTCTGGAATATCATATAGATGGTTAAAAAAATAAGTAAAACATTTCATACAGGTTCAGTTAAAAAAACAATTTCAATTAACGCATCAAAACAAAAAGTATGGCAAAAAATTAGCAATATTGCAGGATTACCATTATGGGTAGTAGATGTTAAAAAAACAACATATCTTTCCAAAAA
The DNA here is from genome assembly GCF_000241145.1 of Candidatus Nitrosarchaeum limnium BG20. Classification (NCBI taxonomy): domain Archaea; kingdom Thermoproteati; phylum Nitrososphaerota; class Nitrososphaeria; order Nitrosopumilales; family Nitrosopumilaceae; genus Nitrosarchaeum; species Candidatus Nitrosarchaeum limnium. The sequence continues at coordinate 2,215 of NZ_AHJG01000045.1, forward strand.
GAAAAAAAATGTTGGGGCAATTCGTAAAATTACATTTGATGATGGAAATACAATTGAAGAACATATTGTTGCATGGAAGAATGAAGAGTATTTCACATACATTGCAACTGAAGGGTTGCCATTAAGAGCATATGTAGCAACAATATCCATCAAGGCTAAAAATAAAAAAACAACTCAATTAACATGGCAATCTTATCTCAATAGTAAAAAGATGTCAAAAAAACAATTTACCGATTTTGTCGAATTTATGGGAAGATTTTATGAGACATCATTAGGAAATCTAAAAAATATTATTGAGAAATAGCACTAGAGAGCAATAAAATCAAAGTGTAAATAGTATAATTACAAAAATGAATTATGAGTGATATACGCTATATCATAATAGGTGTAGCTCTTGTTTTTGCAGGATTTTTAATTTTAGGAGTATTTGGTCATCAGTATCAGATTGCCAGCATACAATCTGAAGAGTTCAGAGAATGTTATCAGTATTATGAAGATAGAGACCCTGTTGCAGTTAATTGCTCTACATTAATGATTGAACAAATTTTATTTTTTACATTTGTTATTGTATTAATTGCAGTTGGGATAGTATCTTTGATCAAAGGGGCCAGAGGTAAATGGGATAATGAAGTTAGGCCAGAAGATATGGTTGGTCCAGGTAATGATAAAAACATAAAAAAAGACTAGATGTATTTTAGTTGTTTTCAATTGATTGTAATTTCTCAAAATCTTCTGGATTGTCTTCTTTTAATCTTTGGAAATATACTTCTTCATAGGGCATTTTCTGATTTATCTTACAAAAATTATATTTAAGCTTAAACCAAACACTACTTTCATTCATGCCTAAAAGTAAAGGTAGTAATCAAAATCACATGTAAGAGTCAAGAAATAAAACAAATTTCATGATCATTACTTAAGGAAGTTCAATTATTTTTTTAAGATTAGCAAATACTTGCTCTACTTCAATCATTCTTTCATTGAATTGTTCATCTGTTAGTTCATCGGGTTTTATCAAAGTGATTATTACTTCAGATTCATCTCCATTGGAAATTACTCTCATAGGAACATCCCATTTTGAATCCTGATCAATGTACATATGATCCAGAATCCCTAAAGATTTGTTTTCTTTGAATTTCAACATGGCTTTACCTCTTGCTGTTGAAAAAGACCACCAACCTTCCGAGGTCAACTTTGCATCAGGAATCATTTTTGGAGGTGAATTCAGTATAGCATCAAAGGTATCACCAGTTTTACGATTAACGGTTATAGAAATAGTACGTGAGCGAATCACATCAATTTTTACATTATATGATTAAAAAGCATATAGTACAAATCATCAGGGATTTGTGCTTATTTATTTAGTAGTTCTTTGATTTTTTTGAGATTGGCTACATTTGACTCATGGAACATTACCACTGATTCTGAGAAAGATTCAGGTAGAACAGTTTTAAGTTTTTGAACAAGTTCATCACCACTAAATATCATAGTGTCAATTAATTTTTCAATTTCGTTTTTTTCGTTTGGCATTTAAATCATCATTTCAATTTTCAATTATCCTTTTTTATAAGGGTAGAAATAGTTCTAATTTTTTCGATTTTTTGTATATTTCTAGATACTAGTTCTCTAATTTTTTCAAAGTTCTCAGCCTCTAGTTTAACCATCATATCATGAGTTCCAATAGTACCAAAAACGTCAACAACCTGTTCAATTTGTCTTAATTGTTCCATGATATTCTCTTCAGCTCCCAATTCACAGTTAATCATAACATAGGCAACAGTCACAATATGACAAACTCGGTGTGATATTTCAAAGTTTACTTTGGAATTCTATCAAACGGGTATTTTTAGTCAAATGTGTGAAATAGACGTACAATATATTTAGAAAAAAATTCAAGTTAAATCATGGGAATTAAAGAAAAAATAAAAACAATGATTCAAGATTGTTCTATTTGTAACAAGGTAAAATCAAAGAAAGACGAGACAAAATCATAAAACTACTCAAATATCAAACGAATTATTTTTAAAAGTTTGCAAAATAATATTTTTAATTTTTCATTGATCGGTTAATAGTACCATGATAAACATTTTACGGAGAAGAATAAATTTTGTTGATCAGTTATTTTTTAGAAAAAGGATATGCGAGAAGGTTATGGTTGATGACCCTCCTGCAAAACAGGGGTTTGTGCAAGAATTCATGGGATTTCTTAAAACATTTGGAATTATTGGGTTGGCAATTGCGTTTGTTATAGGAGCTGCTGCATCAAAGCTGGTTACAGCATTTGTAAATGACATTATCAATCCTATTGTAGGGTTAGCTTTGCCATCAGGAGATCTCAAAGGGCTACAAAGCAGTATCGTGAACAGTGCAACGGGAGCGATTTCTGAATTCAAATATGGTGATTTTATTGCAAACATTATTGATTTTCTAATAATTGCTTTGATTGTATTTATCATGTATAAGGTGCTATCACGATTCAAGCTAGTCGAGGATAAAACAAAAAAAGCATAAATCAAACAAGAGTTACTTTTTTCCAAAATAATACATATAATACGCAGTTAAGAGTAATGAAACTGCATGCCAGAAGATAAAGAAAGACAAGAAAGAATAATTGAATTGCTGGAGAAAATATTAGCAGAGATAGTTGAAATCAAATCAAATACAAAGGTTACATCTGATTTTGCAACATTAAGATCAGAAATAATTCAAAGAACAAAAGGACAACAAGTAAATCAATAAAAATACAAAATCTAAATTTTAAAAATAAAAAAGGTCAATTTTAAAAACTTGAAAGTCAGGGTTATGGATTGATTAAACCTTCTTTTACCAAGAATTGAATTCCTTGAATGAATGAATTATCATCAATTTTGCCTTCTGCCCACCAACCAGCGTTGTTTTTAATCCAAGATGGGATTTCATTTGAGCCTGATGCAGAATGAGTTGTAGATGGGACATTCATTATTTTTCTTTGATTAAAATTGAATTCCTTGAATGAATGAATTATCATCAATTTTGCCTTCTGCCCACCAACCAGCGTTGTTTTTAATCCAAGATGGAATTTCAGGACTCAACGTAGTTGTAGGTATTTCTGAATTCAATATTTCTAAATCAAACTTTGTAAAAAACGGTCTATCAAATTTATCATTTCCAATTCCAAGAAGAACAATTTGCATTGAATACTTACCTGTACTTGGAGCATCCAAAATTCTTGTATCCATACCACCAGCAAGAGATATTCCTAAATTGTTTGGGCCTATGTTGGCAGATTCTTTTCCAGACGGATCCTTCAGCCCATAACCATAGCGGATATCAGAGATATGGTTATTGTTTGCATCAAAAAAAACTATTGAGAAAAGAAAATCATTACTTTTAGAATATCGAGAATCATATGATGCAATTGCATTTATGCCATTCTGAAATGAGATATTTTTTGTTACTATAGTAGATTGAGGATTAGGAGTAAGTGTAATAGATAATTTTGAGTTAGAGTTTTTTAATGATTTTAACTCATCATTGTTTATCATCAAATGTAAAACATCATAAGAGTTATTGGAGTATTTATCAAAGTGTAAATCTTTTGGAAATAACATAATGCCATTTACTGTGCCAAAGAAGCTATCTACATTTTGAAAAGGGGTAAACGATTTTGGAATTTCAAAATTACTTTTCACATAAGGCACATGATCAAGATGATCCCAATTAAAAGGAATTTCAAAAGATGTGGATTTTAAAGAATCATCGTATTTGAAATCAGTGATAGGTTCTTGAAAATTTTTCGCATTGATCGTATATTGAGCACCTGAAGATGAAATTTTAAACTGTTGTTCATTTGGAATAATTACTATAGTTTCAAAATGAATGTCCTGAGTTGTTTGTGTTTTAGGGTTCTTTGCACCAACAATATCAGTTTTGACAGTATATTGACCACTATTGACAAACACAGGTCCAGAGATAACAGGAATGCTTGAAGAACTGGAAGTAAGCGCGTTAGGAACTACGGGATCAACAGTGCCAAAATACTTGGTACATTTCCATAATTCTTCTTGCTGACATCCAGATTTAGGTTGAATTTTGATTTCGAGTTCACCATCATTATCAAAAAACATTTGGTTGGCAACTAATTGAGTACCATAAAATATTTGGATTCTATAACTTACGTTTTCAACATTGATGTTTGTTTTAGGATCAAAAAATCGAATTTTTAAATTTGCATCAGAATATTTTGTAGGAGTAAAATCCTCAGGAATTATGTATGTTCCAACAGTTACCTCTCCAGCACCAAAACTAATTGGAGGAGCTTGTGTTCCACCATGATGTTGAGCAAAAGAGAAAGGAAAAGACACACTAATTGCAATTATTATTAAAAATAACCATGATTTGGATAACATTTGCTGCAACTAAACATATACAAAAATTAGGATCATTTCAACTTTTACTCTGAATCATACGTGAAATTTTTGTCTAAAACATCATGAGATTTGTATCATATACATAAAACATTAATTTTAAAAGTTCAAACTAGATTTAAAAAACAATAAAATTATCATACATGTTATATTAACTAAGAAAGGGACTCACAACATGTTTCTAAATTTAGAAAGTGTATTTTTACAATCTTTGACAAAAATCGAAACGCCCACATTGGCGGTATTAATTAGTTCGATTACTGCAACGATTTTTGTAATCACACTTCTAATCACATGGAAAAATGTCAGAGAAAATACAAAGGTAACATATTCTCAGCTCTTGCGTGGATTCCACGAGGATCTTACAAATAGATTAGACAAAAATTCAATTCTTAAAACTACAGAAGATTGTCATAGATATGCAAATGATTATCTAAATACAATTGATCAGATTGCATTTTTAGCAATTCAGAAAAAAATTCCAATAGGAATAGCCAATTATCTCAATAGATTTTTTGCATATGGTTTAACAGTAATTGATTGGTATGATCATATGATTGGCGAAGATTTTAAAAGAATAGCCAAAAATAATTGGCCAAATTATTTTCTGTATTGTGAGAAAAATAACATAGTGGTCAATCCAGATGACAAACTCCCAAAGATAATGCTTGATTATAACTTGCTCCGAGATAAGGAATCAAATGGTACATCAAATTAACAAAATTGAAAATCATGAGCACATATGATCAAGATAAGTTTGAATAATGTCCATTAATCATCATAATCAGTAACCAATGTCAAAAGAGGCTATTTCATTTCACAAAAAACTGCAAGGAAAAATTTTTGTAGGTTCTAAAATAGACAAGATCACAGAGAAAAATTTGCAGTTAATTTACACTCCAGGTGTAGCCACAGTTTGTAATGAAATTTTCAAAAATAGAAAAACAAGATACCAATTAACTGCTAAAGGAAATAATGTTGCAATCATCACAGATGGTACAAGAATATTGGGATTAGGAGACATAGGACCGGATGCAGCATTGCCAGTCATGGAGGGAAAATCAGTGTTGTATAGAAAATATGGCAACATCAGTGCTTTTCCTATTTGTCTTGATACAAAAGATAAAGACAAAATCATAGAGACAGTTAAAGCGATATCACCAGTTTTCGGAGCAATCAATCTTGAAGACATAGAATCTCCAAAAGTACTTGATATATCGAAGGTTCTAGAAGAAGAATTAGACATTCCAGTTTTTCATGATGATAGACATGGAACATCTGTTGTTGTTTTGGCTGCTCTTCTAAACTCACTTGTTCTAGTTAAGAAAAAAATGGCTGAAGTAAAAATTGTCATAGTCGGTGCTGGATCTGCAGGGTATGGGATAGGGAATTTGCTTTATTTTGCAGGGTGTAAAAACATCATAGTGCTTGATTCAAAAGGTGCAATCTACAAAGGCCGAGAAGAAAGCATGAACAAATACAAAGACGAAATTGCGGAATTTACAAACAGAGAAGCAAAAGGACATATCGACGATGTCATAGCAGGAGCAGATGTCTTTATTGGCGTTTCAGGAATAAAAAATCTATTAAAATCAGAAATGATAAAAAAAATGAGTCAAAACCCAATTGTGTTTGCACTTACAAATCCAGATCCTGAGATAAATCCAGTTCTTGCCAAAAAGGCAGGAGCAAAAATAGTTGCAACTGGAAGCTTTAGTTATGAAAACAAAGTTAACAATGCACTGGTTTTTCCTTATCTAATGCGTGCAATTCTTGATCTTAAAATTCAAAAAATAACTCTAGATACACTATATGCAGTTTCAGTTGCAATTGCAAAGACAATTCCAAAAAACAAGCTCAAAGAAGACAACATAATTCCAGAAATTGGCAACAAATCACTTCAAAAAAGAATTACAAATGCGATTAAATAAAAAATTAAGATGAAATCTCTAATGAACACTTGTTAGAACATATTCGTCTATTGAATACATCCTCATATTCCCTTCCGCAATGAACACATATTCTAAAACTCATAATTCTATTACTCATTTTAAATATATAAAGACAATATTGACTAAATTAAAAAATCAGTGAAATAGACATAGTTTCGTAAAAAAAATACTAAAAATTAAACTGTAATTATACCATTATCTACCAAAAAAGTGATTCCTTTAAGAAAATCATCGTTTGAGATTAATCCTTGAGACCACCAATCAGCATTATTTTTAATCCATTTTGGAATATCTTTTGAAGTATTTTCAGAAGTCGTAGAAGAGGGAGAAACTGAGATTATACCTTGTTTGATCAAATATTGAATTCCCGAGACAAATGTAGCATCATCAATTTGGTTTTGTGCCCACCATCCAGCATTGGTCTTAATCCAATCAGGAATTTTTTGCTCTGATGTTAAATTTTTAGGCTCATCACCAGTTTGACTTCCAATTATTATTTCAAACGAGGCGATTTCTTTGGATATTGGCTGAAATAATATCCCTTCAATATCAATTAGAATAGTGTTTTTCCCATTCTCAAGTGTGGCAGGAATAGATACTGAACCCTGACTAGTATGGGTCAGTGGAATAGGACCAAAGAGGTAATTTGCATTATTTTGAACACTGACAATATAATCAACATGCTGTTGTATCTGACCAGTTTGTGGATTGATAAATTCGATTTTGAGTTTGGTTGTATCTCCTGGTTGAGGGTTTTCTGGATCTGTCTCTAGTTTTACATTTAGTGTATTTTTTTCAGTAGGGTTTGTTTGTGAAAATGCATAACTACTTGGAAAGATTGATGCAGATACAATTAAGAATAAAACAATAGGGAAGAGCAGAATAAATTTTTTCATATAATATAACCTCTAAATGACCCCATTAATAATTTAGTTAACATTGTTAAGCGTTATCTAAATATCAAAAATACGGATGCAAACCAATGGAATTTGTTTTTTATAAGAAATTAAACTCATTATTTAAAAAAGTTGTAAATCAAAAATGAACACTTGTAAAGGAATCTGTGTCCGATTCAAAGCTAAATCATGTAAGAATATTAACAGATATGAAAATGGTCAAAAATGCTGTACAATTTGTGGCATTTTTATTTTTCATGAAAATACTCGATGTCCATGCTGTGGATGTAAACTTAGAATCACTCCAAGGGCAAGTAAATCTAGAAAGAAACTCCAAAAAGAAAGAAACATGATAAGAGTTTAAAATTATTAGAAGATTTTTGAAAGGTTATCTGGCTTTTCGAGTAAAACCAGGTTCAATATTACAATTTGATGCAGAGGAGGTCTGAAATTTTTTATCAGAATTTTTCTTTTTATTTTTTAATTTATCAGTTTTAGAAGAGTTTTCAATTTTGAAAATTTTTTCTATTGGTTCTGAGATTGTTTGTGTATTTTGAGCGTAAATTATGTTTGAGGGGGAAGTGTTCTTGGTAGATTTTTTACTTTTTAATTTATCAGCATCAACAGGATTCTTTTGTGTCCATTTGATATTGTTGATATCAAATGATGAAGAGCGTTCTATATTATAATCCCCTAATGATTTACCCATACACAGTATATTTTGATTGTAAAAATAAGCGTATGGATATGAAATGAGACTAGTTTTTTCGTTTTTTCAACTCTGAAAGTATCAATACTAATAGTTCTTTTTCAGATAATTTCAAAAGTTCTGCTGTTTGTTCGTCTGTAAATTCCAACTCTTCATCAATTTTTTCATAAACATCCTCAGCACCCATCAACCATCTAAAGAATAATGATACTAAAAACTGTTCTAAATGTAATAATAAGATTTGAAGAAATTAGATATCAAAATAGACTTTTTTATTTAAGATCATATCAAAATAAATTAAGATTTTTTTGATTTTTTAGAACTAGGTTTTTTAGATTTGACTTTTCGGGATAGTTGTTTGATTTGTTTTTCTAGTTGTTCTAGTCTCTGTAATTGTTCAGGAGTAGCATCATCTGATTCTGTGATTGGTTCTGGTGCTAGGTCTAGCTCTTGTGGTAGTTCATCAGATGATTGTTTTGGGAGGACACCTTTTGGTTTTGTAACCTCAGATGGTTTTGCAGGAGATGGTTTTGATTCTAATGCTTTGATTTGTTTAGATGACGTTTCTTTATCAGAGTTGTATTTGTCAAGTGGAATTTCAGGAATATCTCCCAGATAATCTAATTTTGCTTTGTTTCCATCAATTCTCAAATAATACTCACCATCAATTGAAAAAATTTTAAGTTTGTATCCTTTTTTCCAAGAATCCTTACCGCTGTAAATTGTAATGTAAGATAATCCATGTTTAATGTCAGAAGTTAGAGTAATACGATCTACTTGTTCTCCATTAGTGATTCCTTTCTCAGTATCTTCATGACGAATTGCACCAGATATCAAACGTTCAGGAGTATAACTAACAGAGGATATCAAATAGTCAGCCCATTTATTCATTATAAAAAATTAAGATTATTTTCCAGTAATTAAGCAATTGTAAATCAATTAGAATACTCAGAATAACTATTTTGCAAGTTTACAATTAAATTCGATGATCTGTACTGTTTTACCATCAATTATTTCAGTAGAGATTTTGGGATAAAAGTTAGGTTGATCTTCAGGTTTTATGCTCGAATCGTCTTCTGCGTTTACATCAGTAATTACAAATATCGACATTAGTAGAAGTATTGCAAATACCATATTCAATTTCATATTAATCATAAGGAGTGTAATTATTAAAATAAAATGGCTCTTTAACGAAAACAATGATTCCTTTTTGGCATCAATTCAAATACAAACCACTGGGAAGGGATTAAAACACGGTATGAATTAGGTCTTTTCCTTGTTATCTTTTTCATTAAATATTAGATCAGAGTCGCCTTGTTTCTTTTTCCATTTTTCATGTTCCTCTTTTTGCCTAAGCATATCTTCACGATACTTTTCAGTGTCTTCCAAGTACATTATGATAAAAAAATATCAAACTTAAGGATTATCATCTTTTAAGATAAAAGCGAAAAATTAAAATAAAAATTAGTCAAGATTGAATTCTGTAAAATGGCTGAAGTATATGGCTGTAATTCATGTGTGACAGAGCATGATGGAAACTTTTACAGATTTTGCAAGTGTAGATGTCATGATAAAATTGCAAGAGAAATTGTAGATCATGTACAAAAAAGCTAAATGACAGACAAAAAAATCAATAATATCAACAATTTAAACTGTAATTTAACAAATTAGATTATGGAAGAAGGACAAATAATTGTACCATTACTAATAATACTAGCGGTTGGAATTTTTGTAGGATCCAGGATTTGGATCTTGTTTAAAAAATAACAAAAATCAAATTACATCAGGATTGTTTTTAGATTTTTCAAATAATGATAAAAGGGTTGTAACATGATATCAAGATTAAAATCCAGAATGTAAGATGTTAAGATTCATCCAATTCATATACAATATTACAAATAGCCAAGTATGAAAAACGAATTAACAGTTAGAAAAACTGTTAAGATCAGTGCTAACGCTTCAAAAGTTTGGGATGCAATAACAAATCCAAAGGTAATCAAAAAATATCTTTTTGGAACCAAAGTGATTTCAACATGGGAAGTTGGGAGTGAAATTATATTTGAAGGGAATTGGGAAGGAAAAAAATTCAGAGATAAAGGAATAATTGAAAAAATTGAGATTCAAAAATTATTCCAGTATACATATTGGAGTATATTTTCTGGCATGGAGGATAAAAAGGAGAACTACTCCCTAGTCACGTTTGAATTAAGCGGAGATGACAAAACTACAAAACTAACAGTATCACAGAAAGGTTTTGCAGACAAGGCATTACAAGAACACTCAGACAAGGGCTGGAGGACAGTATTACAAAAAATAAAGGTGCTTTTAGAAGAATAGTATTCAAAGATGATATTTTCTCCTTTATTTAAAAAAATTCTAAGCTTTGTTAATTTTTCATTAATCATAGTGTTTATTTTTGGTTTGATCAATATTGAACATTCTTCGTTAGGGATTCCTGAACCACTAATTGAAATCACAGATCAAACAATGATATTTTTTGATATCATATTCTGGACAATAGTAGGACTTTTGGCATTAGAGCTCGTGATAGCATATTTGAAGATACGCGATACCAAGATGTTTGTAAAAAAATACTGGCTTGAGATAATTATGCTTGTACTCATGCCCATATTTGTGGGATTTAAGATCTTAAAGATAAGTCTGAAGATCATAAAACAAATCAAAGTGGGAAAAACAGTTTTTAAATTATTTCATAAAATAAAAAAATCATGATATTCAAAAATAGTTTTAATTGAAAATTACAAAAAAGATTAACCCAAAATAGGAACGAAAAGAATTAACAATCATTGACACGGTAATAAAGTATTGAAGGACTCTAAAAAAATAGCTAAGCAAGGTATTGAAAATCTACTATCAGCAAAAACTCCAAGCATAGTAGACATGTTACTAGGGCGTGGTACAGAAAAAATAGTAGATTCTGAAACACTAATTACAGAAGTACATGATAGAGTACTAAAATCATTGAATCATGAATTTTTGTATTCCACGGTAACTGAAGAATCAGAAATATTTCTCAGAAAAAAGGTGTTACAGAGTATGAATATGGCAGTTTTGTTTGTAGATTTAGTTGGATCTACACCCATGATCCTGAATTTGCCCAAAGAAAAACTTGCTACCGTTTTTACTACATTTGCTCAAGAGATGGCTTATGTGATTAAACGTCACCAGGGATTTATTTTAAAATTTATGGG
>NZ_AHJG01000044.1:0-1047 GCF_000241145.1 Candidatus Nitrosarchaeum limnium BG20
AACTTGTGACACTAAACTCTGAGTTTTTGATAAAATCCACTTGTCTTCAGCCTCCAAAGTGTCAATTTTCTCAGCTTTTAGCCTCGAGCACTCGTTGAATAATGATTCTAGCTTGTTTTGAATTCCAGAGACTGACTCCATGTTAAAGTCGGCATCTTGAAGCAACTCAGCTGATATGATTATTGCCAATCTGATTGGGTCTGCACCATAATCTTGTATTGCCTTTCGTAGTGGAATTATATTCCCCATACTCTTTGACATTTTTGAACCATTCATCAGAACAGAACCATTAACTACAATCTCTTTTGGCCAGTTACTTTCAGGAAATATTGCAACATGATTAAGGACAAAAAATGTCAAGTGATTTGGAACAAGGTCGCGACCTGAATGCCTCGAGTCCACTGGATAAAAGTAATCAAACTCTTTTTTGATTTGATTAATTGTATCGACTGACAATCCTGTAATTGTAGATACATTGTTTGCATCACCTTTGCCCACAAAGATGTAATCAAAAAATTCTCCCGATAACTTTTCTGCATGCAGTGTTCCATTGTTTACAAATTTTGAAATTGTATAGTACGCCATGTAAATTACAGAATCAGATAAACTCTCTACAATCCAGTCCTTATCCCATGGTAATTTGGTTCCCAATCCATGTTGTCTTGCACAAGCTCGCTCTCTTAACCATCCAATTACATAGTTAAACTCTGATCTAATTTCTTGCGGTAAAATGCTCATCTCATCAAAGCACTTGGTAGCTAATTCCTTCCAATCTTTGTCGCCATAGTTTAGGAACCATTGGTTGTTTAGTACTTTAACAACACATTCAGCTCCACATCTGCATCTAACTGGAGTGTTTGTTAGTTCTAGTAAGATATCTGCATGTTTGTTTTTGATTAGCCATTCTTTTATGGTATCTTTGGCATATGCGACTTTGATTCCAGAAAATTGTTCAGTGTTAGCCTTTAGTTTTCCACCATAGAACTCTTTTCCATAAACTTCCTTTGTTGCCTCTTCTAGTTTTGGGTCACTTTGGTTGGTGACACC
>NZ_AHJG01000043.1:0-1614 GCF_000241145.1 Candidatus Nitrosarchaeum limnium BG20
TGGGAAAAACTCGGAAACCATACACTTGTATCAACTTCGTTGTGGCCGAAATACTCTGCTGATAGCATCAATGCATCTGCAATTCAATCCGAAGAGTTGTTAAAATTACTAATTGACGATATTGCAAATATTCTAAAAGTTACAAAGATTACTCCAAAAAAGATTACAATCTATACTGCTGATTCATTCAAGTCTAAAGTGTATCACTCTATTTTGGATAAAGTAATGTCAGGGCAAACTAACATGGGAATTGTCATGAAGGAGTTGATTGCAAATCCAGAAACTGCAGATGTCAAAAAGATTCCAGACTTTGTACAAAAGACAATCAAAGATATTTTATCTGAACCAACTGAGATAAGAGAGATGAAATTACAGTCAAAAGAATTTGATGAAAAGAAATTCCTTGTTAGTGAATTAACAGATATTGGAAAGAAAGAATTTGATGTTGATATCGATATATTCTCTGAAACTGATTCAGACATTTATGATCCTAAAGGAAAGGCAAGACATGCAAGACCATTCAAGCCAGCAATATTGATTGAATAGTTTTTAAAAACAAGTAATTTGTGTAATTAATTTGTGTTAGTATTGTTTTGTGTCACTAATAGAGTCTTTTTTCCAGTTTTTGATGTGTCTCACCTTTTGGTGGAATGATGGCACGGCGTCAGCTATTGGAGTAAATGCGATAATCAAACTTAATGATACCAGTAGTGCAATTAGATATTTCACAAAATTAATGGTTAAAGTATGAACTTAAGGATTTAGGGAATTTTCTTTCTAACAGTATCACAATTGCGAGTGCTACAAAATACAGAACTAAGCCACAAATGTAGCAATTGGAAATTAAAATTCTATGTTATATTTTGAGAAATCTATCTCAAAACTTTTCCCCCATAGAAACTGAGGTGTGTCATATGTGAATCCTAACGTCACTGATTGAATCAACAATAAAGAGAATGATACTTTGAGTTTTCCATAAGATGTAAATTTCTTTTCTGATGTTGGCTGTACTTCAAAACTTATCGGTGTGACCTCTGTTGATATCATGAACTTCATTTTACCTGTAAATGTTTGAGATTCATTTACTAGAATTTTAAATTCTATGTGTGGGGTTATCGGTGGTAATGAAAACGATGTCTTGAATTTAATGCCTTGAGAATTAATTTGCGTTTTAATCCCATCAAATAATCCTACTGAGAATGGTTGTGGCACATATTTCATTAATTCTTCAATTACAGTATTTGTTGCATTTTTTAGGAATTCATCTTTTCCATTTTTTGTAGGAATCATTTTTGTTATGAATGAAATTTCTTTTTGTATTTCTGAACTTTCTGGAATATTTTGACTCAACACATCTGCAATGAATGGTTTTACTATACCTGCAAATTGTTCTACAGACATTATTTTTCAATCCCTCCTGTAATCCTAACTTCTACGTGAGGCGATGTATCTCGATCGTCTTCTTGCTTATCTGATTCTATTTTCTTTGTATCATTTCCTCCTGATCCTTTACCGTGTAGTTTTATGCCTATTACTGCGCCTGTACCTGCAACTCCAATGCCTATAACAGCATATATCAAAATAGGATCATCCTTACTCTCTACTTTATCTGGA
>NZ_AHJG01000042.1:0-8256 GCF_000241145.1 Candidatus Nitrosarchaeum limnium BG20
AAATATTGGTCAAAACATAATCAAAGATTAGTATATTGTGCTGGAAAAAAAGACGGTATTCAATCAAGAGGTGCTATGTACATGTGGAGATGCTTACTAACATGTTACAATAAAAAAACATTTGATATTTTGGATACAAAAAAATTATCCAAAATCACGTTGGAGGAATTTAGAACAATATTTCAAGATGATTCAGGTAATGATGTATTACCTGAATTAGAAAAACGTCATAAAAACTGGCTTGATTTGGCAACAAAACTAAATGATTTGTTTGAAGGTAAAACACTTAATATTATTAAAAGTTGCAATAATTCATTAATTAAATTTACAAATTCATTTAGGCAATTCAAAGCATTTGATGATCCTCTTAGTAAAATGATTATGGTAAATGCTATCATGCATCAAGGAAGAGGATTAATTAAATTTGAACAGCCAATTATTCCCGGAATGGATTATCAGCTTTTAAAACAATTACTTAGACAAGGAGTAATAGTTGCACCAGCAGATATTGAAGAAAAAATAAAAAATTATGAATTATTAGATAATAATGAAGCTATGGAATTAAGAAAAGCTGGACTATTTGCATTACATGAAATAATGAATCAAACTTCAATCCCTGGCGATTATATTGATAACATGATTTGGGGAAATAGAACAAAATGCGAAGATGAAGAACCAATATGCATGATTTCTAAAGAAGAAGAATGTCCATTTCATAAATTTTGTAGTAAAAAAACAGAATTAATGATTCCATTAGAAGACACACGGTATTACTAAAATATCAAAAGATTAATTCTAGATAATCATTATCTTGAATAATGCCAAAATATTCCAAACCTGTTTGGAAGATGATCGTTGAGACTTTTGAAAATAATGAGCCTACAAAGTACGTTGATCTTGCAGAAATAGCATCTAGAGTCAAAAAGTCCTTTTCAAGTGATGAGGTAAATAAGATGACTTTAAGATTGCAAACAATATTTCATTGTGTAAATCATCCTGGGAATAGGCATGATATATCAAAAAGATATGAAAGAAATCCATGTTTTCATACAGATGGAAAAGGAAAGTTTCGTTTGTTGAGTAATTCAGAGATCAAAAAATTCAAAAAATCATCTTAAATATTAGTACATAAAAGTACATAACATTATGGCAAAGACGAAAGTTAAAGTCACCATCGCCATAGATGAAGAAGTTTTAAAAAAATCTGAGAAAAATCTCAGTGAGAAAAATATACCACGTTCACGAATAATAGAATCATTTCTAAGTTATGTTAGTGATCCACATTTGTATTGTTTTTCATGTGGTGAAAAATTTTTGGTCAGTAAAGCAGATGTTTGTTCAAAATGTAGTTTTGTAAAATGTGTAAAATGCAAAAATTGTAGTTGTAAATTAACTGAACAAACATCAAATGCAGTATTTCAAATGCGCAAAGTATACGAAGATTTGATTGGGGGCAGAGTAAAATGAAATCAGTGTTAATTTTTTCTGGTGGATTAGATAGTACTACTTTATTATACAAATTAATTAATGAAGGTCATGAAGTGTATCCATTAACATTTCTTTATGGACAAAAACATTGTAAAGAATCAGAATCCGCCAAAGAAATAACAAATATTCTAAAAATTAATCATAAGATAATAGATATAACTGCATTACAAAGTGTATTGGATTCAGCGCTTACTAATCCTAGTATATCAATACCAACAGTTCCTTCAGGTTCTCAATTTTATGAAACCCTAAAGACTACAGTAGTACCAAATAGAAATGCAATATTTTTAGCAATTGCAGCAGGATATGCTCAAAGTATTAAGGCAGACAATATTTTCTTTGCAGCACATTATTCAGATAGAGGAATGTATCCAGATTGCAGAAGTGAATTTATCTCAGCATTTGAAAAAATGACAAAACTTTCATTAGATAATTCTAATGCAAGCGTATCATCACCATTTGCTAAAATTAACAAATCAGGAGTTGTGAAAATAGGAGATTCACTTAATGTTCCATTTCAATTAACTTGGTCCTGTTATGAAGGAAAAGATAGACATTGTGGTAGATGTAGTGCATGTAGAGAAAGAAAAAATGCATTCGTAGAAGCATCAGTTTATGATCCTACGGATTACATAGAGTAAATTAAAATGAAAACAAAACTAGGAGTGGAATTTGAAATTGATTTTTCTCATGTTCTAAAAGGTCATCCTAAATGTGGACAAATGCACGGGCATACATCTAAAATTCAAGTTGAAATTCAAGGAGATATTTCTAAAGGTTCAACATATCAAGATAATATGATAATGGATTTTGCAGACATGAAAAAACAATGTTGGCAAGTAATTTCTCAGCTTGATCATAATCATCTCAATAATATGTTTGAGTATCCAACTTCAGAGAATATCACTAGTTGGATTTATGAAAATCTTGAAAGTAAAATCCCAATTTCTTCAGTAAAATTCTATGAAGGAAATGGGAAATGGTGCATAATTGAAAAATAATTCGATTTAATTATTAAGACCTGATCTCATCATTTATCATGATCAGCAATACACCAAAAAATCCTATTCCATTTTTAGTAGTTGATAGACAAAAATCATTAGAACTACTAAGATATAGCAAAGCACACAGACAATCATTCCCTATAGGACTGATGGGAAATGCAAATTCTACTCCTAATTTTAGAAAAGAATTCAAAAAATTCTCTGGCAAAAATATTGTCAAAATTGCTGATTCTGGAATATTTACGAAGGATGGAGGGATGTCAAAAAGTTATTCTGAATTATTTGAAAAATATGAAGAAATGGGAACTAATTATGGAATAATTTTAGATGTATTAAAAAACAAAAATAAGACAATACAAAGTGCAAAAAATGCAATTAAAGAATACAAAAAGAAAAAACGTTCATTCAAATTAATTGGAGTTACTCAAGGAAAAACAGTTAAAGAATATTTAGAATGTTATAAAATACTAAAACGAATTGGGTATAAGCATATAGCAGTAGGAGGACTCTTAGCAAAAAAAGAAAATACAGCTAGATTTGTAACAGTAAGAAATGAAAAATTTTTAGAAAATGTTGTGTCTGAATTACGTTCAAGATACGCAAAAGACTGGTTATTTTTACTAGGGTGTTTTCATACTAAACGTTATCCTTTACTAAAAAAATATCGTATTTTTGGTGCAGATTTTAAAGGTTGGATTTTTAATTACAAGAGTCCAACTGAAATACGTGGAAAATTAATTCGTCAATTAGAAAGAATTGAAAAAGAATACAAAATAAGACCAAAGAAAAGTAAAATTTTTACAAATAGAAAATACATTAATCTAAATGAACAATTCGAAATAGATGAATATGAAAAAATTCTTGCATTAAAGAAAAAAATATCTAAAAAAATTAAAAATCAAGAATATTATGAAAAATTAAATCAATTGTTATCTTTACAAAATTCCAATAGTGATGAATTAAGAGAAGAACGATTTGAGGAAATCAATCGATTTTTGCATAAAAAAATCTACAGTTTAATGCATCCAAAAAAACTACTTGTGGTATCGTGTTCAGAGAGAAAGAAAATAGAAGTAAACAGGATGCCTGCAATTGAGATGTATGATGGTCCAATGTTTAGAATGATTAGAAAACACAAACCATTTTTTTACAATGGAGTTGATTTACTGATTGTTTCTGCAAAATATGGGTTAATGAAACCTACTCTACAAATAGCAAATTACGATAAACGGTTATCTCCAGAACAAATACCTAAACTACAAAAACAAACGTTATCACGATTAGAGAAATTTGTCAGTAATGAAAATTATAAAGAAATCATGTTTTCGATGGGAAAAGACTATTTGAGTTTGTTTGATGGTGTGGATAATGTATTGCCTCCAAAATGTACTGTTAAGATCGCAAAAGGCAAGATCGGTCAAAAACTCCACAAAACAAAGAATTGGTTAAACAAAACTAATTGATAGTAATATCATAAAGTCTTATAAAATACTGTACGCTGATCCTGATCGTGCCTTCTATTATCAGCAATATCTTTCACGGATATAGTGAATCTCTGAATCATAGTCGTGATCGATTTGAAAAAATGAGTTTAAAAAGACAAGAAAATGCTCAAAAATTCTATTCTGATTTTTTTAAAAATTTAATTCGTATTTATTCTGATTTTGATGAAGATGTAAAGATTCGACAGCTACAAAACTCCTTGAAAAGAGTTTTTTGGCAAAACCAGGATTTCGTTTGCTGCTATTGATGGAACTAATTTCAAGCAACAAATGGAGGATTTTATGATTTTTTTTGGCGGAGCATATGCTGTAAAAGGAGAAATCGATCATGCAGGTAATCCACCAATAACAAAATATCGGAAATGGTCATCAAAAGAAGATGTTTCAATGGTAGCGTATGTTCCAATCCCTTACGCAGATCTGAATGATGTTTCAGATAATCAATTTGTAATGACCCCAGATAATGAAAAATTTGATTTATTAAGTATAGACACTAAATTAATGCAATTAGCAGAGATTTTTCTTTTGTATACTACATTGAATAATTCTACATCAAGACCGGATATTGTAATTTGGGATCAAAGTATGAGTGGAGTCATGGCAAGCAATGATGAACCTCCTGAAATGATTAACATGGTAGGAAATGAAATCATGGGGCAAAAAATCACTTATCAAGATGCAGTAATTGCATTTTCTCATCCATACCAAGATGATTTAAAAATCCCATCAGTTAGAAGCGTTGAAGTTTATGATTCTATTTTAAAAGAGCTTATGAAAGGTAAAAAAGTCAATATTGCAGATTTTGCTAAAGAAAATAATTTAGAAAAACAAATCGTTTTTAATAAAATTAAAAAATATCTCTTAACTCAACACAGTGATACAGATCCAATAGCAATACGAGAGGGAGATGTTTTAACTGTAGAACCAAAGTGGAGAAACTCTTGGTATAATTCAGTAACAATGTTCCAAAATTTCTGTAATCGTTTATTCAATAAAAAAGATTCATCAGTTTTGATATATAAACGATATTCAGATGATGGCACTTATGATGAACATTGGATTTCTCCAACTGATTTAAAATATTTAATTTCAATTGGATTACGTGCAGTAGTTGAACTTGCATGGGAAAATCAAGTGATGCTAGTAGGAATTGTAAAAGATTCAGCATCAACTCATTTATCTCAGAAATATCTCGGAACCATGCGTTTTGTTAAAGCCCCAGGTTATCAATTTGATGATGTTCTTTTACCATGGAGTGATAGATTATTTCTTCAAGCATTACCTGAAAAAAATTTGGAATTTAAGGCTCCGTGGTCCACAATAGAATTTGATTCTGTTTTTATGACATTACATGTACAAAGAAATATTGTAAATAATGAACCTGAAATAACAGGGGTTCAGGGAAATATATTAAATAAAGAGAGACTTTTTTTTCGGTCACTAGCACAATTTTATTTAAAAAGATCTGGAAAAAAATTCAATATGGGTCATGTAATTTTTGTAGATAGATTAATTCTTCCTCATGTTGAATCAAATCTAAACCATATTGATGTAAAATCAAAAGAATTGGGGACAGTAAAACCATTTTTCTTTCAAAATAATTCTGCTGAAAATGATGTTCAAGAAGTTATGATGTATATTCTAAAAATTTTAACTAGAAATCTTTTTCCAGAAGTAATAGGTTATCCAGATCCTCTTCATAAAGCAGATTGGGGAGCAAAAAGTATGAATAAAAAAGTTGCAAATATGATTAAAAGTAGTGGTAAATTTCTTAAAATAAGACCATTAGCAAAAACACTTAGACAAGAAAGAGGTTCTAGAAGATAATGTCTAATCAAAATACAAACAAAAAACTATTTGATGATTCTGTAAAAGATGGTGTTTTGTTACTTGTGGAACCTGACTCCACTCATAGATGTAAGTGTACTCTATGGTTTGATTTCACAATGCAGTCAGTTAGAAAAATTGCTCAGGGGGACTTGATAGCAATACAAAATTTTAACACTACAAAAAATTCCATTTACTATAGTATTTATCGTTTAACTGAAGTGTATCCTAGACATTTTGCACTAGGTAGAGATGATCTAAAAGCATATCCAGGTAATCTGGAAGAATCAGCTAAAAGTATTTTTCCTGATTTTACAGAACAAGAAAATGAATCTACAGAAGATCTTACAAAAATTTACTGTGAAGCTTTTCCAATAAATTTACAATTCTTAGATGATGGCAGTATTGATTCTAGCAAACTTTCTGAAGATGAGAGTTTACCAATTACAGGTTCAGAAGTAAAATTAATCTCAGATGGATTATCGGAAATAATCTATAATTCTGGAATAGATAAAGAGGCAGATACTACGGTCACCATTGGCAAATTAATTAAAAATGATAATGTCAATATTTTTGTTAATTCTGAAGATTTTATCAAAGTTCATTTTGGTATTTTTGGTTATACGGGAGCAGGAAAAAGTAATCTGGTAAGTACTCTGATTAGTTCTGTATTAACACAAGCTAGAACAAATAATAAATTTGTTCTATTTGATATCATGGATGAATATACAGGATTATTGATTGATCAACTTCTTAATCCAAATATCAATGGAATGTTAGTAAGTTTAGGTCAAAGATATTTGCCACAGTCGGTTATAGATTACATTACAGCTCCACAAAGAAATGAGGAATTACTAATTGCTGCAACTAATGATCTTTTAGCAGGAATGCTTTTTCCCAAAAAATTGAAACCATTTAAAGAACAATATAGACCATTTGTCAATCAACTGTTAATACAGAATAAAATTAAAGTGATAGACCTCACATTTAATAGAACAGTTGAAGAATATAGTCAAGAATTTTGGGAAACAATATTTGATGAATATGTAACTGGTCCAACAGAAGTCGATTTACGTGTTATACTTAATAGAATTTTTAGAGAGACTCGTCCTAATGAAGCATTGACACCTACGATAGCAAGGGAATTGAGACAGGAAGTAGAGCAAGCAAAGAGACCATCAAATGTAGGAAGAGATAAAACAATAAATGATCGTCTTACATCCATTCAGCAGTTATTAGATATGGATATCATAAATCCATCTCTAAATCCGTTACCTCAAGAAGTTGCATATAATGTAAATCAGTTGATTACAGAATTAAATTCCGACGAAGGAAAAGCTCTCATTATTTTGACATCAGATGATCCTAACAACATGCGAGAACATGCAAAAAAGATTGGACAGAGTATTTACAACCAACGTAGCAGACGGGCAACAACTACTCCGATTGTGTCGTTCATATTTGATGAAGCTGATGAGTTCATCCCACAAAAACCAGAAGGTTCAAAAAAACATTCACGAGATATTGTTGAAACACTTTCTAGAAGAGGAAGAAAATTTGGACTTGGTGTAGGTATATCTACTCAAAGAATTACGTATTTAGATACAAACATTATGGGGCAACCACACACATATCTAATTAGCCAATTACCTAGAGAACATGATCGAAATACCGTAGGACAATCATTTGGATTAACAGATGACGATTTAAAGCAAACATTGAGATACAAAAAGGGTGATTGGATGTTAATTAGTCATGATGCAACAGGATTAGAAGGTCAACCAATACCAATACATGCAAACAATACTGAAGATAGAATTATTGAATTTTTACAATCAATTAATCAAAATAACAATTGAGGCGTCACAAAAATCCTAGTTCATCTTACTGCTCTATAGGATCATTTGATCTTCCTAGTTTTGAAATATACATTAAATAAAAAATGGGAAAAATACTTAGACACAGTAAAAGCTTTTAGTAGTATTAACCGTGGAAAATCCATGAAAATAGATGATTGGGAATATTGGCTTGAAAGAGTTGATCAGATTGAGAATCTTAATGCATTAGAGAAAGAAAAAGCAAAAATCGCCTTAAAAAAAATTAAAAGATTTTTTGGAAAAGAATTATCAGTAGTTGCTATGTCGAGACATCCAATATGGGGAACATATGTGATAAATGAAGTGGCATGGACAAGAAAATGGTTTATTGACTTTATTGAATCTATTGAAATCATAGAAACACAAAAAAATGGAAGGCAAATAATAGATAAATTAAGAAACTCAGAAAACTTTTTCCCAACACTTTTTGAATTAGATATTGCATACAGATTTATAAAATCAGGTTTTCATGTTGAATTTTACCCACAAGTTTCAGATTCTAACAAAATTCCAGATTTATTATTAATTAATCCTGACACTGATGAAAAATTTTTTGTA
>NZ_AHJG01000041.1:0-727 GCF_000241145.1 Candidatus Nitrosarchaeum limnium BG20
CTGCAGTAGGAGTTAAGGGAGACTTTATGGAAAGAACAGAATCTCTGTTAGAGGCAGGAGCAGATGTACTGGTAGTAGATATTGCTCATGGTCACAGTGAAAATGCAATCAATACAATTCGTAATATCAAAAAAGGCATTTCCAAATTGCGAGTTAATTGCTGGAAATGTTGCAACTGCACAAGGTACCGAAGACCTCATCAAAGCAGGAGTAGATGCAGTAAAAGTTGGTGTTGGCTCTGGCTCAATTTGTATTACTAGGGTAATTACTGGTTCTGGAGTACCACAATTAACTGCAGTAATGGATTGTGCCAAGATTGGAAAAGATTATGGCATTCCAATTATTTCTGATGGTGGAACAAGAACATCTGGTGATGCTACAAAAGCATTGGCTGCAGGAGCATCATCGGTGATGGTAGGAAGTATGCTGGGAGGAACAGATGAATCACCAGGAACAGTATTGACAAAAAACGGTAAGCGCTTTAAGATATATCGTGGAATGGCATCCCTTGGGGCATCTTTAGGAAGAAAATCAAAGGAAACTGGTTCGATTTCACTTGATGAAGATCTTAATGATTATGTCGCAGAAGGAGTTGAAGCTATGGTTCCGTACAAAGGAACAGTAACTGATATTTTAAAACAATTAACTGGCGGTGTACGTTCAGGTCTAAGTTACTGTGGGGCACATACAATTCCACAAATGCAAACAAATGCAGAATTTATCAAAA
>NZ_AHJG01000040.1:0-2008 GCF_000241145.1 Candidatus Nitrosarchaeum limnium BG20
ATTAGAGATGGATGTTCCAACTATTGTTCCTACAGGCTCTACAATGAGATCTGATTTGTACATCAAAAATGACAATTTACCATCATATGGTATTGTATCATTAGTGGTAGATGGCAAGATAGTATCAAAGAAAGCACAACTATTTGATCAAGGACAAACCAAGATTACACTGGAATGGAATGTACCATCAGACAAAGTATACTCTAGTCATGACTTGCAAGGAAGAGTTGATTTGTATGACAAGACAATTATTACCAAATCATCTGTTGTGCACAGCTATCCACGAACTATTGCTGTTTCAGCATATGATCTAAAATCACTAGAACTATTGGTAAAGAACGACAAAGTCTTGGCAGATCCTGCACTGATTTACGCATCAGATTCTAATGAGAATCTCAGATTCAAAGTAATCGATCCTCAAGGACAATGTATTATTGGTAAATCCAATGAATGTCTTATCAAAGATAGTACTAGAGCAAATCGTGGTGGATTAGTAAGTATCAACTATGAAGACCAAATCCTCAGAGTCAGATATAGTGGTCCAGATAACCCACTAGAGAGATTCTCAATTACTTCAATTGATCCATTAACTGAGAAATGGACAGTCACCCTTGAAACAAACGCTGGAATATCTCCAGATGTACACATATTACAAGACACTTATGTCAAGGTAAAGTACAGATTCCACTCTGAGACAGTTACTGTAAAGTCTGAGTAAATTTCAGGCTTTAAAACTGTAGAATAAAATGAACATTTTTTATTAAATCCCACTTTTGGAATGTTCCATATACCTTTTAATATAAAAAAATGAAAACCAAACCATTGCAAAATAGAACAATTGCTCTATCTGTACTGTTTAGTGTATTTGCACTTGGATTACTTGGAGCTCAACAATCTTATGCAATTGTTTTAGAAGATCAAGACTCTTGTGAAATTGGCTTAGGAGTAGCTGCTACTTGGGATGGTGTTAGTGAATGTAATGTAGAAGAGGAATTCAATATTGAGTCAGGAGATTCACTGACTATTAATTCTGGAATAACACTTTCTACTGGAGACATCATTAATATCAATACGGATGGAGTTGTCACTAATATGGGAACAATACGAAGTGACGACGGTGAAATTGCACTTTATGGAACTATAAATAATTATGGAACAATTCAACTTAATGCAGGGTCTTTTGATATGCAGGGAATTTTAAATAATGAAGTAGGTGGTGAAATTACCAATACAGGATTAACTTTAACTGTGTCTGGTGAATTAAATAATTTTGGCACTTTAAATAATAAAGGAGGTGTTAATGTTAGTGATAATAGTTCTATTACAAATGATGGTTTAATAGAAACTTTTGATGATCATGAATTTGCAGTAGCTGGAACATT
Source organism: Candidatus Nitrosarchaeum limnium BG20 (assembly GCF_000241145.1). Classification (NCBI taxonomy): domain Archaea; kingdom Thermoproteati; phylum Nitrososphaerota; class Nitrososphaeria; order Nitrosopumilales; family Nitrosopumilaceae; genus Nitrosarchaeum; species Candidatus Nitrosarchaeum limnium. Next base: position 1,383 of record NZ_AHJG01000040.1, read on the forward strand.
TACAAATCGTGGAACTTTTATTATGAATGATGGAATTTTTTCAATTCAAAATACTGGATTTGCTGAAACATTTGATACAATAAACATTTACTCACCTGCTAAAGTTACAATTACTGGACAATTAGATATTCTAGAAAGTAGTGAATTTTTAAATGAATCAGAAATTGATCTGGGACAAACAGGTATAATTAGAATCATAGGTATTCTTTACAACGATGGTTTATTTGTAAATTCTTGTGGGTTGGTTAATGTTATTTCTCCGGGAATGATTGTTGGTCCTGATCCAACTGATGATTGTCCTATTCAATCAATTACTATAGATTCTCCACCTAATGGAAGTTTTCATGGAAATTTTGCCAATGTAATTTTTACTGGAACTGCCATTGATATTGATGGATATGGTGTTGAAAAAGACATAAGCTCAGGTATTGAATGGTCTGATAACGTAGATATCTTATCCGATAACTTGGGCAGTACTGTTTCTAATCAATTACCTACAACGGGTGTTCATCAAATTACTGCTTACATAAAAGATTCTGGTGATAATGAAAAATCCGCTATAATTAACATAGAAATTTTCAATGATGCTGATAGTGATGGATACCTGTCTATACTTAATGGTGGAG
>NZ_AHJG01000039.1:0-712 GCF_000241145.1 Candidatus Nitrosarchaeum limnium BG20
ATGCACTAACAGTTAGAGTTTGAAAGTTGTTAGTAGAGTTATCTTTGATATCAATAAAATCAAGATCACCATCTAGTTTCAAAGAATTCTCAGAGATTTTGGCATTGCCTGAAGCAGTTCCATTTACAAGAGAATCAAATTTCAAGGCTAGCTTTGCATCGTCAATAGAAAATCCACGTGTAAGAATTACTGTCAACGAATCAGAAATTGACATGCTTGAATCAGCTGAAAGTGAATTAGATGTATCAGATGTAGTGTCGCCTAAGAATTTTGATAGTGTAACGCTTAGCATATCAGAAATTGACATGTTTGAATCAGCTGAAAGTGAATTGCATTTATCGATTTAGAAATAATTTCTGTATTGTTATTATCTTTAGATAAAACATCACTAAGATTTTCTTGGATTACATAATCAGAGTTTGTAGATTGTGAAATAATTTCTGTATTGTTATCCATTTCCGCAAAAGCGTATCCCCAATAAGATTTTGAGATCGACATCGGGGTGATTACAGTAGATGAAGCAAGCAATACAACAAAAGTTAAAGTCAAAAGTTGTTTAATTTGATAAAATTTAATTTGCATATTATCATAACGAATAAAAATAAAACCTGCAAAAGGCATCAACAATATTAAAAATATTGGATTCTTGAGATCAAAAAATTTGATCTTTTGAAAGATCAAAGTTGAATTGATCAAAAATAATTTGATCGGT
>NZ_AHJG01000038.1:0-584 GCF_000241145.1 Candidatus Nitrosarchaeum limnium BG20
TTCATACATTTTTACTTGTTGTACACGCAGTTGATTTAAATTAATAGCACCATGCTCTTTAGCTTGAATTGATAGTAATAGATGAAAAACGAATCTTTCAGGAAATTGAATTGAAAAAACCAGTATCAGTATCTCTGAATGGTCCTGACGGAATTTTACCTCAAGTGCAAGAAACTGCTATGAATATTACAAAAAGATTTGGAATTCCAGCATATGTCTTAGCTGATACTACGTGGGGAACTTGTGATCTAAATTCAAACGGTGCAAAGGTGTTAGGAGCAGAAATTCAATTCAACATTGGACATACAATCAACACTGAATCAATTGAAAAAAATTAATTCTAATTAATGCATATGACGACGTAGAGTTTGACAGTGTTGCCGAAAAATGTGTAGAGATTCTCAAAGGCAAGAAAATATCACTGGTTACTGACAGTCAGCATTTACATCAGATGGATAAAGTAAATGAGATATTGACTAGAGGTGGTGTAAAAGTTGAGATCGGAAAGGGAAAAGGGCAATTAAATGATGGTCAAGTGTTTGGTTGTGAGTTTTATCCAGCAACACAACTCAAAGACAAAGTTG
>NZ_AHJG01000037.1:0-2659 GCF_000241145.1 Candidatus Nitrosarchaeum limnium BG20
TCAAATATTAGATGCTTCTAAAGTATTTTTTGTGAATATTAGTGGTGTTTTGGTAAGTTCATAATTATTGGTCTTTCTAAATTAAATATTTAGACTAGAAAGTCTGTTGCATGTCTTTTTTAATTTCATCAATTTTTTTAGAGTATGCCTTTTTTGATTTATCATTCTTTTTTAAATTCAATACACTTCCACATGATGGACACTTGAACATTCCTTCTAATGCATCTTCAAATGTAACTCGGTTACAATCTTCATTTCCACAATGATAAAAATCAGAATAGTTTTCATAATCAAATCTTTGCTGTAGCCTTTCTGTAATTTTCTTTTTTTGACTTTCAATGAAATGCTCTACTTCCTCTCTACGAGTTCTCCATCTATACACAAACCACCCTTTACGTTCATCTTTTACCCTAATTCCAGTGATCAATGATTTACCAAATAGATCATACAATACTTTCCTGACCATATTGATTCTCAAACCTGTAGAACTTGCAATTTCTTCATCTGTGGCATCTTCTGCTTTCAAAAGTGATCTTGCAACCTTGAGATATTCATCTCCTCCTATCATGGATGCTATTCTAACAAAAGGGTCTTCGTATTTGTCTACCAACTCTAATCACTGCTGATTTTCTATTATTAATCCCTTGTTCCACTCACAAATACGTTTTTGCCTTTTTTTGTGGGTATTATCTTTCTTTTAGCACCTGAAAAATTATTTTTAAACTGTTTTCCTTTTTGAATTCTATCAAGAGTAATAGCCAATGCACTAATTTCAGAGTGAGGTTGATTTCCTATACTTATATTGTAATCAGCAAGTTCGTATATCTCTCTTGGTACTTTTTCAGCGCCTACAACTATTAGCAAATTTTTCTCTTTTCTAAGCTGCTCATCTACGTCATCGATACTTTCCCCATACATGGTAAGATGAACTATTTTGTATTCTTCCTTTTTCTTTTTTACTATTGATTTCCAGTTATCAATGAATTCAACAACAAAATCCCCGCCCCAAGTTTTGTTAATTTTTTCTACAGTGTCTTTGATTTCTGGATTTACTTCTGTCATGAAAATTTTAGTACATCCAAATGCTCTTGCTACCAATGCTACATGAGTAGTTACTCTGTCATCTCTTACTAGACGTTGCCCAATTCTTACAACCTCAAGTACCATATGATTTGTGAAACTCCTTCCAAGAATCTTTTTTGTATTCAGGTGATTTTTGACTTTGAATAATATTTTTGGCTAATTCCTTTAATTCACCAATATTACTTCCTGTTTTAGCTGACACTGCAATTCGTTTTTTATAATCTTTTAAATTAAGAAGTTCTATTTTTTCTTCAATTTCATCAACAGATAATAAATCTGATTTATTTAATGCAAAAATTATCTTGTCCATTTCAACTCCCAATTCACTTAAAGTTCTCATACAACTTGCAAATTTCTTTTTCAATTCAAATAAAGTATCACTGATGTCTACTACTACTATTATGACATCTGTATGAACTAATTCCTCTAAAGTGGATTTGAAAGCATCTATCATATATGCTGGTAATTTACTGATAAATCCAACTGTATCTGCAATTAAATACGGTTCATGATCAATTGAAAATCTTCTTGTCGTTGTGGATAATGTTGTAAAGAGACTTTTACTTTGTTCTTTAGTTTCTCCTGTAATTTTATTAAATAATGTAGTTTTTCCTGATGAAGTATATCCTGCAAGTGATATTGTTTTGAATCCGAGTCTCTTTCTACCTTGTCTGTGAAGCTCTCTTTGTTTTCCTGCTCTTTCGAGTTTTTCTTTTACTGTTTGCATTCTATGTTTGATGTCGTTATGATAAACATCAATCTCAAATTTTCCTATTCCCATGAATCCTGGTTGTTCACCCATGCTTGAAAGACGAATTTTTTCTTTTGCTCTGACCATCTCATATCGTAATTGAGCCAATTTCACTTGTAATTTAGATTCAGCACTAGATGCTCTACTTTCAAAAATTTCTAGAATTAATGCTTCTCTATCAAGAATCTCTCTATGTAATACTGAAGCTAGATTGTAATTTTGGCTAGGCTTTAGTATTTCATCAAACACAATAATATCTGGTTTGAGCTTTTCTGAAATCTCTTCAAGTTTTTCTAAAACCCCACCACCTATGCCATACTTTGGTCTTTTTAGAAAATTCTGTTTTATCGTATGTATGACTTGAATTCCTGCAGCATCACATAATCCAATAGCTTCGTTTACCGCATCTTCTTTATCATATGTAATTAGTATTGCAGAATTCATTTTATTTACAACTTTTCCATGTGTTACTCGAGTTAAATCTTAACTGATTTTTTCATCACAAAAAACAGTGCCTTTGGTAATGGCTTCAGTGTTCCATAATATACTGTGTCTTTACTTTTTTTAATATCAAAATCATTTTGAAAATAATGTATTATCTCATTTTTGAAAAATTTATGAGGTCCTTTATCATCTGGTAAGTTTTTTTCATCTTTACTCATACATTTTAGAAATATTATTCCATTTTTCTTTAAAATTCGCTTAATTTGGTTCAAATATGTTTCTCTATCATCTATTGATAAAACATGAAAACAACCTCTATCTAATATGTAGTCAAAAGACTCACTCTCAAATTTTGAATTAAGAATATCATCAATTTCGAAA
>NZ_AHJG01000036.1:0-2138 GCF_000241145.1 Candidatus Nitrosarchaeum limnium BG20
TAAGTATGTTATGTATGTTGTATGTATGTTGTATGTATATTGTATGTATAATATACAACATATCTAATGAATCATTTGATTTAATTCTCTTTCTCGTTTTCGTTTAGCAATCTCCCATGCTCTTCCAATAATTTCCTTCTGTTGATAAGATAAACTATCTATCCAATCTGCAGTTTCTTCCACTTTCCATTCGTTATCCATTTCTTTGACAAATTCAGGATCACTGCACTTTACCTTGAATTCATCCATTTTCAACCCAATTCTAATCAAATATTGAATTGCCTGAGTTCTACTTTGAATTCGTTTTGACTTCATAAAATCTTCAATTTGATCCAAAGATTTAGAAGGAATTGAAAGATGAATCGATGTATTTCTAGCCAATTTTTGAATTTACCTCGTGATTTTTACAAGCACATCTTGCTTCGATTTCCAATCCAGTAATGCTGTCTTTTGCAAGTATTTTCCGTTGATGGTATTTGCAGTCTCCTGCAGAGCATGCACTGCATATCATTTCTACTATGAAATTCATTGCATCTGATGGCATCGAGTTCATGTTCTTAAGTATGATGGTGATTTGTCATGATCTACTAAAATCATAATTAGCTCCGTCAATTTGACGGAGCTATCGCTATCTGATGGCTTTCAGATCCGTTTTGGTGGATCTCACAATTTTTAAAATTAAATTTAGCTGTGACAATTTGTCACAGCTAACATCTTAACTCCAATGAATTACAAAGCCGTCAAAATCCACTTTAGCTCGGCCAAATTGGACTAGCTAACATCTTGCTCTGATGAATTGCCAAACTCTCAATTTGATTTAGCTCTCCCAATTTGGGAGAGCTGAACAGATAATGTTTACAATGAGCAGATAAGATAAATTCAGCTCTGTCAAATTGACAGAGCTGAAAGAATTAGATAGTTTTCCAGCCCTCTTTTTGTAAATCTATCTTGATTCGCTCTACTGCATTTTGAATCAATTCAGGAATTCTTTTCTCCATAACCGATTTCTCTTCTTTTAGCTGCTGATTTTCAAACTTGACTCTCTCTGTATCGGATATTGTAAGAAACGGAATTGCCTTTTGATACTCAGGAAATCGCTCAAAATCTTCCTCGTTATATCTCTCATAGTGCTTTTCCAGCCCTATTCTGTGTCCCATCATGTCCTCCATGTCTGCATAGTTGACTTTAGCACGTCTAAGATTGGTGTGAAATGATTTTCGAAAGCCATGATCTAGCTGTACCTCATGTCTTCTCTGTCCTGGAGGCAACGTAGGTCTCAGGCCAATGTCATGCACAACTTTATCGATTCGTTTTCTAACTCCTTTATGATTTAGTCTTTTGACAAGAGGTAACTTGACAGCTTTGATGAGAGGATCATCTGGTTTTGGATAATGTCCGATGTCTGCCTTCCAGTTTTCTCGATATAGATCAAGTACATTACATGCTTCTGGTGTGATAAATGTCCAATAACTCTCAGGATCTCCGCGGTAAATTAGCAAAGAAGCTCCCTTGTATGTTCCATCATCGTTTTGGAAAAATATCACATCTTTCCATGTAAAATAATCCCAAGACTCTAAGCGAAATCCAGCAGATGAGAATAACAAAATTATAACTTTATCAGTAATATCATTTGAGACATCCAGCATTCTTTGTATCTCTTTAGTTGTGTAAGCTCTGTCCTTTGATTTTGATTCACGTCGCGGAAGTAACTTGTTTAGAGACTTCCAGTGAATCGGGATGCGGTTTGCATCAAGCAGTGCCCTGATTGGCTTGATGTGATTGGGTAGAGTCTGGGAGCTAATCTCTCCTTTCTCTACTCTCTTTTTGTCTTCTTTGATGTATGCTGCTATAACATCAGATGTAATATCGACGTTCTTTTTTGCAAGATTTACAAAAAACGCTGCCAACGCTTCGGCATTCCTGTCTTTTGGTATTTTTCCAAGATGTTCAGAATAGATCTGATTAGGAATTAATTTGAGAAACATGTAAAGCAAATTTTTGTATCTTCGCTTAGTTGACTCGTTTCTTATGGAATCAAGAAATAACTGATATGGATCTGCACGCGTGTTTATCTTCTCAATGGTAATTTCCATTGGATGATGGCATGATTTGCGCCCTATTTAATACCCATGATGGTG
>NZ_AHJG01000035.1:0-19433 GCF_000241145.1 Candidatus Nitrosarchaeum limnium BG20
CCAAACATAATTCAATTAAGTGAATTTGATGTTACCCAAAAAATCATTGAATCTCTTAGTAGTGTATGTACACGTGCTGTGTTGTTTTCAATTAAAAATGAATCAAAGGATGCGACACAAATCGCAGATGAATTAAAAATTTCTATATCTACTGTTTACAAAACTTTGTCTACTTTAGAAGAGTTGGCACTTGCAGAAGTAGATAGATTTGTAATTTCTCGAGAAGGAAAAAAAATTAAACAGTATCGTAGTCGTATTGGTAAGGTAGAAATCACTTTGACTGATCTTGAACCAACTTTGAATTTATATCCTAATACAAACAATCCTAAATCAAATCTTTAAAGATAATCAAAAAAATTCAACCATTTTTTATGATGAAAGTTTAGAATAATTTTTGTTATTTACTTTATGCTCTGCAAAAATACTATTCTCAGTTTCTCATTCTATGATTGTAGAATTAATCTTTTGTTTAAATATCGTTAGCTAGACCTAATCAACAATTCATGAAATTAACATTTTATTTGTATTTGATTATTGTTGTTTTTGTTTTTGGTATTTTCGCATTTACTAATAGTGTATTTGCTCAAAACGAAGAAAATCACTCTTCAATTGTTACAATTACAGGAATTGGATTGGACTTAACAAAACAGGCGCTTTTAACTAATAATTACAATGTTGCAGAAAAATACTCGACTATGACAAATAATTTTTATGGAAAGAATATCCAATTCTTAAGATCATATAATTCTGCCTTATCTGATGATATTCATATTGAATTACTTGATTTACACTCTAGTATTTTGTCAAAATCAGACTCTGAGACTCTAATTAATCAAATAAACAAAATACAAGAATTATTTTCACAAATTCCTTTCAATGGTAATTCCAACATTCTTGCATCTTCGATACTATCTGAAGCAGATGAACAATATCAATTAGCAATTCAGCAAAACAATCTTGAATCATATTTTTTCACACAATCCTTAGTGGAACATTCTAAAAACACAGTAAAACAAAATCCCTCCAATAATGATCGTCTAAATCAAGAACTTGATTCCTTTTTTAAGGATCTAGATGAATCTATTTCAAAGAAACAGGACTTTACTATTGTTGGTAGTTTAATTACTGCAATACAACGCGATTTGCTACAAACTGAAACAATTGATTCTAATAAAAAAAATACCTATGATAAAATTAGAACTTTATATTCTGAATTATCCGCTTCTTTAAAATCTGGAGATTACTCAACTGCTGAAGAACTTGGCATTGAAGCATATCTTGATAATTTTGAGTACTTGGAATCGGATATTGAAAAAGTTGATAGTAAATTACTAATTTCTCTTGAACTTGACATGCGTGAAAATCTTAGAACTATGATTGTGCAAAAAGAAACTCCTGATTCTATTCTTGACTTTGTTAATAATTCAATTTTACCTGATTTAGCAAAAGCTGAGGCATTAACTAGTGATCTCACTTCTTCTGAAGATGTTACTCCTCAAAAAGATTTGAAATCTATTGGTGATACAACTGAGGATCAAAAATCTGATGTGAAAAACAATATTGATACAATTCGTGAGCGATTAGAAGATACTCTAGTTCATTATGCACGTGGTGATTTTCAATCCGCGCATACGTCTGCACGCTCTGCTTATCTTGATAGCTATGAATATGTAGAGATCCCACTTAGGGCAATTGATCCTGATTTTACGTTAGAGGTTGAATATCAATTTGCCACTTTGCGTAATTTAATCAAAGAACAAGCCCCTCAAAAAGATGTTCAAGATATAATAATTGATATTAGAAGAAATCTTGATGAATCTGAAAGAATCGTAACTGGAACTGGTGAAATTGCCCCTGCAATTGCGTTTACCTCTTCATTTGCAGTAATCTTTAGAGAAGGGTTAGAATCTGTTTTGATTCTTGGGGCTATTTTGACATATTTGGAAGCTTCTAGAAATACCAAATTCAAACCGTACATTTACTATGGCATTGTTCTTGCACTTGTTGCAACCATCATAACCTGGCTTGTAACGTCGTATATTATCGATATATCTGGTGCAAGTAGAGAACTGGTAGAGGCAATAGCTGCATTATCTGCCACTGCGGTATTGTTCTATGTTAGTTTCTGGATTCTAAATAAGATTGAACACAAAAAATGGATGGAGTTTGTAAAAGCAAAAGTTTGGCAAGCTGGAGTTTCAGGTGGATTCATGGTTTTTGTAATGTTGTCGTTCTTTACAGTATACCGTGAAGGATTTGAAACTGTTTTGTTCTATCAGGCTATGTTTGCATTTGCCAAATATATGGAATTGTATGTAGGTCTTGGATTTGTACTTGGAATCGCATCTCTTTTAGGATTGTTCTTTGTAATGCGAAAACTAGGTAAACGATTACCATTAAGAGTATTATTTGGTTTGACTATGGGAATTGGTGCATATCTCTCTGTTGCATTTTTAGGAAATGCAATTAGGGAATTACAAATTCTAGATGTGATCCCGTACACTAGCATGTTTGGCATTATCCCAAGACTGGATATCAACTTGGCTGCAATGACTGGAATTTATCCAACTTTAGAAACTACAATAGGACAAATTATCTTATTAGCAGTTTATCTGTTTGCTGCTTCATATGTTTTAATATTCAAACCACGTAGAGAACAAAAACTTGTTGCCATGAGAAAATCGAGGAATATTCCAAATGAGTGATAAAAGACGTATTCGAGTTGGTATTGATGTGGGTGGAACATTTACAAAAGCTGTTGCTATTGATGTAAAAACAGGTTCATTATTAGCCAAATCTACAGTCCCGACAACACATAGTGCAGATAAAGGAGTTTCTGAAGGCATTGTTTCTGCATTAACTAAAATTATAGATGAAACTGGTATTGGAGTAAATGATATCGAATTAATTTCTCATAGCACTACTCAGGCAATTAATGCATTATTAGAATCTGATACTTCAAAAGTTGGGATAATTGCAATGGGTGTAGGACCAACAAAAAAAGATGTCATAAAAAGAACAAATCTGCAAGATGCATCAATTAACACTAATCAGGACATCAAAACCACTCATGAGTTTTTAGATACATCTCATTTAATTTCTGAAAGCGAAGTTGCTGATACGATTAATAGATTAAAAAAAAATGGTGCTGAAGTAATTATTGCTACTGAAGCATTTGGAGTAGATGATCCATCAAATGAATTATTTGTAATGAATGTTGCATCAAAACAAAACATTCCCTCTACTGCATCACATGAAATTTCTGGAATTTATGGATTAGAGATACGGACCCTTACATCAGCAGTAAATGCAAGTGTTTTGCCAAAAACATTTCAAGTTGCAAATTACGTAGAAGAGGCAATTCATAAAACTGGTGTGACTGCACCTTTGATGATAATGAAAGGAGATGGAGGTGTCACTAGTATGGATACATTTAGAACAAAACCATTCTTACCATTCTTTCAGGTCCTGCCGCAAGTGTAGCTGGTGCACTACTTCATCTCAAAGTAACTAATGGAATATTTGTTGAAGTGGGTGGTACTAGCACAAATATCTGCATTATAAAAAATGGTAAACCTGAAATTCGTTATGTGACAGTAAAGGATCATCCAACTTGCATTAGATCAATGGATGTGCGAATTTTGGGAGTTGCTGGAGGCAGTATGGTGGGTTTGGATAAAAACAGGATATCCCATGTGGGTCCACGTAGCGCTCATATTTCTGGATTAAAATATTCCTGCTATGCAGAACCTGATGATCTTAAAACTGGAAAAATAATTTTGATCAAACCCAAACAAAATGACAAATCTGAATATGTGGCAATAAAATGTGAAAAAGGAACTTATGCAATTACAAACACTTGTGCTGCAAACGCATTGGGAATGATTGAAAAAGATGATTATGCATACGCAAATCAAGAATCTGCAAAAATTGCTATAAAGACACTTGCAGAGTTTGTGGGCGTTTCATATCATGAAATTGCAATGTCTATTATTCAAACTGCCTCATTCGATATAACTAAAACAATTAGCAAAATTCTAAAAGAATTCAAAATGAACCCCTCTGCCACAACTTTGATTGGCGGTGGTGGTGGTGCGTCAGTTCTTGTTCCATTTGTTGCAAAACAACTAGGAATTAAATATGAAAAAGCAGAACATGCAGAAGTCATATCTTCAATCGGTGTTGCATCCTCTATGCTTCAAGAAGAAATAGAACAAACAATGGTCAAACCTACTCCTGAAAAAATTAATCAGGTTCATAAAAAAATCCATGCGATGCTGGTTGACAAAGGTGCCATTCCTGAATCAATTATGATTAACAGTGAATATGTTTCTGACAAGGCCCTTCTTCGAGTAACTGCTGTGGGTAATGTAGAATTAGATAGTGCCGAAACATCAAAAAATATTTTTACCCTAAGTGATGCTAGAAAAAGAACTAGTGAGATTATTGAAATCCCAGAGGATTTAATTGATCTAAGTTATGAGACTGATCATTATTTTGTGTTTACTGGTCATGTAGAAATAAAAAAATTATTTAGCAGAAAAAATCAACATCATATTTTAGTCTTAGATAGATATGGTAAATCTAAACTCTCAATAAAAAATGGTAGAATAATTCAGGGTGGCAAAATAACCATCTTGGAAGAATTAGATGAGTTTCTTGAATCTAGACATTCAGAGATTGCTCCTAAAGTATACCTCCTCAATGATCTTAAACTGGTAGATTATTCTAGCCTGATTAATCCTGTTGATATTATTCATGCAGTAAGGGACGAACTTGCTAATTCTGAAAAGACGGCGGTACTGATAGATCTTTAGTTTTCGTGACTGTCTTTTTTTAAATTCTCATGTTTTGAAACAATTGGTCTTTGATCGATGTTTTTTTTGACTATGGCACTTCTAATGGTATGGGAATTTGTTATTGATATGAGTTGTAAAATTGGATTTATTCACAATTTTTCATATTTTGCTATCCAAGATAAGAAAATGTGCATAAATTGTGGCATAGAAGAAAGCAATAATAATTAATTATTTGATTTTGAATCTATGATTTATTGGATTTTATTTTTATTACCTTTGCTGATAAATCCTGCTTTTGCACAAACTTCATCTGAATTTACAAATCCGTTACAATATGTATTACGATTTGATGATCATACATTTGATATTTTGTATACTGTAAACGGAGATGTTTTAGCGATGGATATTGATCGTGAATCAAAATCATTGCTTGTTGGTCTTGAAAACACTAAAGATTCTAACTTCTCAATCACTCTAAATTCTGAACTGATAAGCGCCCCAAATAATGAATTTGTGATTTTAGTTGATGGTCAAGATATGGATTATGAAATTTTTACAGCTACTGATAGTTTCACTCTATCTTTTTTTGTTCCTACAGGAACTCAGGAAATTGAGATTATTGGAACTTATGTAATTCCTGAATTCCCTATTGGCGCTATTTTTGTATTAATAATTATGGTTACATTTGTTATATTTTTTACAAAAACGAAAACATCTTTTTTTAAGTTGTAATTTTATCTAGCTGATTAGTCTCTTTAGCTGTTTTAATCTCACGCGCTATTCTTTTACCCATACTCATAGGCTCATTAAAAAGCAGTGAGTAATATGGTGAACCATCCATGTAGATATTTGTTCCTGCAACAATTCTTGCTGAAAACTCAAATGATGTAAATTTTGCATTCTCATCATACACTCCCTCAATACAAAAAGGACCATTCATCCCAGGTGACACTATCCTTTTTGCAGCTTCTACAAAATTTTCCCCCATCGTATACACCTCGTCTAGTAATGACTCTCTTAGAATTATAGGGCTATTTCCAATCACATTAAACGATGGAACCTTATTGCTTTTGAGTTGCTGCTCTGATGGAATTCTTGCCATTCCCTCAATGTCTGATTCATGTCTTTGATCTGCCCCAAAAAATTCCAGCTCTTCTTTTAATGGAGAATAAAAGAACTGTAAATATGCTAATACTCCTGCAGCATATTCTTGAATGTATAATGATTCGTCTTTAGATAATATCCCCTGAGTAATTAATTGCTCTCTCTTTTTATTATAATCTTCTTGATTTGCTGCTAAAAAATATCCTTTACCTCCTGCAGCTCCCTGTCTTTTTACAATCACTAATGTATTGATGTCTTTTGAATCTAGCACTGGTTTTGGAACTGGTAGTTTTGCTTCACGCATCAACTTTTCTTTCATGATTCTATCTGACTCCCATCTCAAAATCCATTTGTTTCCAAAAATTGGGGTTTTGATTGATTCAATTTGCTCTGAGCTCATCTGAGCAATCAGAGTACCATGCGGAATCAACACTGCATCGTTTTTTTCTAAAGTAGATTGATGTTTTTTTCTAATACCTCTGAAAATGAATTGACTAAAATCAATTCATCAATAAATGGAAATCGGCGGTATATCTTCTCTCGTTTTTTTTCACAAACAAGGATTGTTTTCAAACCTTCATCTTTGGCACCTTTTAGAACTTGTAGGGCACAATGAGATCCTAACGTCGCTATTGTTGTCAATGTGATATCTATTCTAATTTATTGTACTTTATGAACTATGTGCGGATGACACATACTGAAAAACCTCATCGATTAATTCCACACTTAACTCGGTTTTCAAATCTTCTGGAATCACCTTTAATACAAAATCATACATGCTTGTGTTTTTTGGAAGCGTGCCTCTCTCTTGATATAATGAATAAACAGCAATTCCATTTGATATTATTGCGATTATTTTTTCTTTGTTTGTAAGAGACACTTCTTTTCTAAATTTTGTGGGAACTTAAGGATTTAGAATGATCTTAATTAATTTTATAAATTAAAAATAAATTTAATCTGAATTAGATTTGGAATGAATATGTACTAATAAACAATGAAGATGCTGATTGTTTTGCATGATTACTAAAACTACTCACCAATGATGGTACTGAATGTCCTTCTGACATTTTTTCTTGAGGTTCTTGGGATGCATGATATCCTACAAATACCGCTGTTATGATAAAAGCCGCAACAACTATCATTATTAATGGATCCAACTCGTTTTTATTTGAAATATTTTCTTATGATAAATGTTACTTTTTTATTGTTTCCACCCTTTACATGAACAAATCTGATATCTGTCATTCTGAATAATTGCTAGTAAATCCAATTTTATCTGAATATTTTAGAAAAAAGTAGATAGTCTACTTGACTATGATTTTTTTTAAACCCCATTTTAAGGCAAACTCCTCTTTGGTAATTGGAATTCGGGATTTACACTTTACACATCTGCGCATTCCTGTGTGCTTGGAGAATCTCCAAACATGAGATTCACTTTTTCCGTGACAGTTCATGGTTTTATGTATGAATACTAGTATTTAGGAAAACAACCTTTTGATAATGATTATTGGATATTCTAATTTTATTCAATGATCTGATTTGCCCCAAAAATTAATTACACCATAAGACTCCAATTTAGTAAATTATGATAAAAACAGAACTTGGCACACTGCGTAGATCTCATTATTCTAATGAATTAAACTCGTTAATGGATGGATCTGAAGTAACTGTAATGGGTTGGATTTTAACTGTAAGAGGACATGGGAATATCAGTTTTGTCACTCTCAGGGACAAAAACGGTGATATTCCAATAGTTGCCAAAAAAGGAGATTGTCCTGATGAGTTACGTGAAAAACTATCCGTTCTAAAGGCACATTCATCAATTGCAGTTGTTGGGAAGGTCAAATCCTCTGAGAAAGCTCCAACAGGTTTTGAAATAATTCCTACTGATCTGCGTGTATTTTCAGACGTTGAAAAAATTCCGCCTTTTGAGCCATTGGCAAAAACTGTTAAAAATATTGACACACGATTAGAGGTAAGGCCAATTGATCTTCGACGTAAAACATTGCAACATATTTTTAATGTAAGAAGTGATGTACTCAAATCAATTCGAGATTATTTTTACAAAGAAGAATTTACTGAAATTAATACCCCAAAAATGATTGCAACTGCAACCGAAGGCGGAGCTGCACTATTTGCAATATTTTATTACAATAAAGAAGCATTTTTAGCTCAAAGCCCTCAATTGTATAAAGAACAACTTACAATGAGTTTTGAAAAAGTTTTTGAAATTGGGCCTATTTTTAGAGCAGAGCCTTCAAGGACTAATCGTCATTTGGCAGAAGCAATATCAATTGATTTGGAAGAGGCTTTTGTTGATTACAACGATGTGATGAATAGAATTGAGAATATAATCAAAATATCTTTGAACTCTGTAATTGATTATGCAAAAAATAATCCTGATGCCGAGTTTGTCATTCCACAAATTCCTGACTCTATTCCGAGATATTCTTATGATGATCTTGTAGAAAAAATGCAAAAGGCAGGAGCTAAAACCGAATGGGGCGATGATCTATATCCATCTAATCTTAAAAAAAATCGGTGTAGAAGGATTTTATTTTATCAAAGATTGGCCTTTAGGTCCTAAGCCGTTTTATGTAAAAGATAGTAAGGCAAATCCAAAAATTTCTGAATCGTTTGATTTAATGTTTGGTGATCTTGAATTGTCTTCTGGTAGTACCAGAATTGAAAAACGCCATGAATTAGAAGAGAGGATGAAAAATAAAGGAATGAAGATTGATGCATTTGAATATCATTTAGGTGCATTTGATTATGGTGTTCCACCACATGCTGGATGTGGGATTGGTTTGGAACGACTAATTATGGCACTAACAGGCACGGAAAACATTAGAGATGTCACATTTTATCCAAGAGATGTAGACCGACTAACACCATAGGTGATTTGAAAATGGTATCTCATGAAGAAATTCAACACGTTGCAAAATTGATGAGAATAGAACTCGATGATCCGTCAATATACAAAAGAGTTGATAAAATGATAGGCTATTTTGATATTTTAGATTCAGCAGGTGTTGAATCTGAAGAAATATTTTTCACCGAAATCTCCCTAGCAAATTTGAGAGAAGATGAGTACATTCCATTCAATGAAAAACTAATTGAAAAACTAAATCACTATAAAGGGACATATGTTCGAGCTCCAAAGATGGTTTAATTGAATCTAAAAATATCTGCTTTAGAGTATATCCGACAAGTAAAATCTAGAAATATCTCGGCTGAAGATTTTATGGCAAAAACTATGGAACATATACAAAGAATTGATGGAAATTTACATGCTTTTTTATCATTAAATGAAAAAGCGATTGATCAAGCACGAGTGATTGATAAAAAAATAAAATCTGGTGAAAAAATTGGACAATGTTTTGGAATGCCTATATCAATTAAGGATAATATTTGCATCAAAGATTCTAAAACAACTTGTGCATCAAAAATGTTAGAAAATTTTATTGCACCGTATGATGCAACTGTAATTACAAAACTTAAGCAACAAGATGCAATTTTTGTTGGTAAGGTAAATCTAGATGAATTTGCAATGGGTCTAACTACCGAATTCAGTGCGTACGGCCCAAGTAAAAATCCGTGGAATACCGATTATGTTCCTGGAGGGTCTTCCGGTGGTAGTGCAGTATCTGTGAGTGCATTTGAGTGTGTTGCGTCTTTAGGTTCTGATACTGGTGGTTCTGTTAGAAATCCAGCTAGCTTTTGTTCAACTGTGGGATTCAAACCAACTTATGGTTTGATTAGCAGATACGGATTAATCTCATATGCAAATAGTATTGAACAGATTGGACCTCTGACTAGAACAGTTGAGGATACAGCATTTATGTTAAATCTGATATCTGGAATAGATCCTAATGATAACACCACCGTGGATAATCACAATGAGGATTATCTGAAAGATATTGATTCGGGTATAGAAGGCAAAAAAATAGGCATAATCAAAGAAATGATTGGCGAAGGAATTGATTCAAACGTACTTTCTGCAACAAAAAATGCAATATCAAAATTAGATAATATGGGTGCAATCTGCGAAGAAGTTTCCCTTGATATGGTAAAATATTCAGTTGCAGCATATTATACAATAACTGCAACTGAGGCTGGCAGTAATCTTGCAAGATATGATAATTTGAGATACGGATATGATTTTTCAGTTGAAGGATACGAGTTTAACTCTTACATTGAGAAAGCAAGAAAAAAACTTGGTCCTGAAGTAACACGACGCATGATATTAGGTGGCTTTGTTCCATCTGCGGGACATGCAGGGAAATATTTTCTCAAAGCACTCAAAGTAAAAAACAAACTAACACGACAAATTAATGAAGCATTCAAAAAATTTGATCTATTAATTGCACCTACTGTTCCAGTTTTACCATTTAAAATTGGTGAAAAAATTGATGATCCTGTTGCTTTATTTTTAATCGATATCAACACAGTTACTGCAAATCTTACTGGAAAACCTGCAATATCAATTCCATATGATATATCGCATGGATTGCCAATTGGAATTCAGCTTATTGGAAATTCAATGAATGATAAATTAGTATTACAGGCAGCACGCGCATTAGAAAAAACCGTAAAATTACCAGAGGTGCCAATTTGACAAAAATAGGGTTAGAAATACACTGTCAACTCACAAAGTTAAAAAGTAAATTATTTTGTTCATGTAAGGCAAATTATAGAGAGTTTGAACCAAACATCAACATCTGTCCTATTTGTATGGGTCTGCCCGGTAGCCTTCCGAGATTGAATCAAAAAGCAGTTGAAAAGGCAACGCTGATTGCGATGGCACTAAATTGTAGTACTCCAGAAAAAATTGTGTTTTTTAGAAAAAATTATTTTTATCCTGATTTACCAAAGAATTTTCAAATTACTCAACTAAACATCTATGGAGATACAAGTGTTGGTGGTGCTGGCGTTCTCATGGTAGGCGATAAAAAAATACGAATCACAAGGATTCAACTTGAAGAAGATCCTGGAAGACTAATTTATGAAGGAAGTTCAGAAAAGAACCTAATAACACTAGTTGATTATAATCGTGCTGGAACTCCACTGGTTGAGATTGTAACTGAGCCTGATTTTGAAAATCCTAAAGAAGTAAGGGAATTCCTAAATATTTTATCTAACTTATTAGAAAATTTGGATGTTTCGGAACCAAGTTTAGAGGGGGCAATGAGGGCAGATGCTAATGTTTCAATCGAGGGAGGAAACAAAGTAGAAATTAAAAACATTGGATCGTTTCATGATTTAGAAAAGGCAGTTCATTTTGAAATTACACGTCAACAAAGTTTGCATTCTCGAGATATTCCAATTGTTCAAGAGACGCGTCATTGGGATGATAAAAGAAAGATCACCATCTCTTCAAGATCAAAAGAAGAAGATCTAGATTATAGATATTTTCTGGAGGGTGATATACCTGCAATCATCATTGAATATAAAATCAAAGAGAAATTAAAAAAGAAATGCCTGAAAGTATTAGTTCCAAAAAAGAGAGATACGTCTCAAAATATAATATTCCTCCACAGGTTGCAGATGTACTTTCATCTGATAAATTTTATTCCGATCTGTTTGAAGAATCTCATACTGAAGACAATGCAAAAGAGGTTGCCAATATTATCACCACGGATTTAATGGGATTAGTCGATACTAAGGAAAAAAGAGAATCATCAAAATTAAAAGCATCTCATCTAAAGGACATAGCTGATTCAATTCAATCCGGTAAAATCGCTAGAAATTCTGCTAAAAATGCATTATATGAAATCATAAAAAATGGTAAGGACTTGTCTACTGTTATATCTGAACTTGATCTTGGTAATGTTTCAGATGAGTCTGAATTATCAAATATAATATCTTCTGTTATCTCCGAAGAAACTCAAGCTGTAGAACAAGCAAAATCCAATCCTCAAACTATCAACTATCTTGTAGGAAAGGTAATGCAAAAAACAAGAGGAAAAGCAGATCCTAAACTCACTTTGGATTTATTAAAAAAGATGATTTAGTAATAAAATGGTTGAACTCTCTTTAGAAACAATAGAATTTATCAAAATACTGGCAAATTCTGATTCCACTGTACTTCAGGCAGGGATGAATGAAGCAACTAAGCGTAAACTGGATGAGCAAATAGGCAGTATTTTACGGGAATATTACAAAGAAAATACTATGAATGTAAAAACAGGATGGACTGAAAAGTTTGCCACTGTTGGAATAACTGAGGATGACGGAAAAGCAGCTATTGCATGTGCAAGAAGATTGGGAATAGATATTTCATAAATCTGAATCTTTTTACTCTTCTGTTTTAAAAATATCGTATTGACTGATTTTGTATTTACCCCTACTGATCAACAAATTCAAAATTCAAACATTTACAAATTTATGAAAAAATATGATGTCTCAAATTTACAACAGTTATCTATTAAGGCAAATGAAAATTTAGAATGGTTTTGGCAAGAAGTTGAAAATTATTTTGGAATAATTTGGGATACTCCTTATACAAAAGTTTTAGATACTTCAAAAGGAATTCCTTGGTCCAAATGGTATGTGGATGGAAAAACTAACATTTACAAATCATCTGTTGAAAAATTTGCTAAAAAAAATCCCGATAAAACAGCATATGTTTTTGTTTCAGAAGATGATAAAGTTTCAAAAATTACCTATTCTGAATTAGATATCAAAAGTCAACAAACTTGCAAATGCCCTCAAATCATTAGGTGTTTGTAAAGGAGATGTAGTCGCAATCTATCTTCCAATGATTGAAGAAGCATTTTTGGCAATACTTGCATGTGCAAAAATTGGGGCTATCCAGACAGTGATATTTTCTGGATATAGCTCTGAATCATTACAAATAAGATTACAAGATTGTAAAGCAAAAATCCTTTTTGTTTGTGATGGATTTCAAAGAAATGGAAAACCAATATCGCAAAAACAAATAATCAATACAGCAATAAAAGATACAAAAATAGAAAAAATAATCGTAGCATCTTATGCACAAATTGATAATTACGATGAATCTGATTTGGTAGTTTATTACTCAAAATTAATATCAACACAGGATTCCGTCTGTTCAACTGAAAGCACTGCCTCCGAGGATCCTCTGTTTATTTTATACACATCTGGAACCACTGGAAAACCAAAAGGAGTAATTCATACTCATGGAGGTTTCTCTGTTTTTGCTGGATATCAATCAGGATTTTTAATTGATATGAATGAAAATGATATTCTTTTGTGGCCTGCTGATATTGGATGGATAACAGGATTGGTTTGGAATGTTTATGGTTTGTTAATTTTGGGTGCATGTGCAATAATTTATGATGGTGCATTGAACTATCCTGATTTTAATCGAATATGGGATATGTTACATCACTACAATGTTACAATTTTTGGTATATCTCCAACTGCAGTAAGGTTGTTTAAGAAAAATAACATTGAACCTTTAAAATTACATTCCTTTGAAAAGATTAAAAATATTCCAACTACTGGAGAACCTCTTGATGAGGATTCATGGTGGTGGTTATTTGAAAAAGTAGGGAATAAAAAAATCCCCATCATGAATTTGTCTGGAGGTACTGAAATAGGAGGTGCGATGTTATCTGTTTTTCCTGGAATGAAATTAAAACCGTCAACTGTTGGAATTCCATGCCCTGGAATGAACTTGGATGTAATTGATGAGCATGGAAAATCAGTTATAGAAAAAGATGGATATCTTGTAGTAAAATCCCCCTGGCCTGCAATGACAAAAGGACTGTTAAACAATAATGAGCGATATATTCAAACATACTGGTCTCGTTTTGAAAATATTTGGTTTCACGGTGATTATGTTTTTGTCGATAAGGAAGGGTTATGGTATATGAAAGGTAGGGCAGATGATGTCATTAATGTCTCAGGACATCGAATGAGTACAGCTGAAATCGAGCATGTTGTAATCTCACACGATAAAATCTCAGATGCTGCATCTGTTGCAATCCCTGATCAAATCACTGGTGAAGCAATTATAGTGTTTTTTGTCTCTAAAAATAAAAATGAGTTGATATTAGGAACTGAAATATCAAATTATATCGCAGAAAAAATAGGTAAGATTGCTCGTCCTAAGATTGTATATCAAATATCCGATCTTCCAAAGACAAGAACTGGAAAAATTATGCGACGACTTCTAAAAGCAAAACTGTTGGGGTTGCCATTAGGCGATTTATCTTCAATCGAAAATCCTTCCATATTAGATGAAATATCCAAACTTTAAAAATCTATTTTTAGAAATTAAAAAATTAAACTAGTATCTATCGATATTTTTGTTTATTTCAGCATCAATTAAAGTTGTAACTGCATCATCAATTTCAATTGCATTGAATTTTGTTGGCTTGCCATAAATTGATGTGACTATTTCTTTTTTTTGTAGTTCTGAAAGTATTTCATATGTTTCAGTTCTTGATAATCTTAGTGCCTCTGAAATTGATGTGGCTGTTTTTACCCCATTTTTATTTAGATGCAAATAGACTTCAACTTGATTTGGTTTTAAAATATATTCTAAAATTGACCTGTTTATCTCATTAATCTCATTTATCCTATTATCAAATTCAATCTCGCTATTTTTGCGTCTTTTCATAAAATAATTACATGAAATTTTTCACATAAGGAAATGTATGTTATTTGATATTACAGATTCAGTTTCAGGCACAATTTTTCTTGGTTTTTAAATTATTTTATAAATAAACTAAGTATGATATCTCCGTACATTAACTGTATGATAAAGCCTCCAGTGATCAGTAATAGATATGGTATTCCAGGCGTAATCCATGTATTTGGTTTTGAACAATAATTCTGATTTTCCGCATGTTGTATTTTCAAATTTATCTTTTTTTTTCCTTTTACTGTTTTTTCAATTGAAAAACAAAATTTTGGATTTTTTGCCTTGTATCCAATCATAATCGCACAAATTTTTCTAAATCTTGTCTCTTCAAAACCCTCAAAAATATTTTCATGTTTCATGGTTGATATCAAATTTCTAATTACATTGATAGAAACAGGCACAAAAAACAAAATCACCGCATTTGATAATGTTGTAAATGGAGTTGAAGGGTTTTCTGAGAATGTTGTCATAGGTGCAATTACAGCCAAAGCAATTAATGCAAACGCATCTGCTCCTCCAAACAATCCTAATCTCCAAATAAAAATCACAAATGGTGCAATAATTAATGCAATTCCGATGTTAACTAAATGTGGTATTATGTCTGAATCTAAAAAAATTAATAAAAAACCTGCTCCGCCAAAGCCTATCCAGTAATAATCATGAATTTCTCTTTTCCATATGTCTACTATGGAGCCTATGATCAACATTGTAAGTGCCATGATGACCCCTGCTATGTTGTAATTCAGTAAAGATTCGAGCAACTACTATTCCTTCTTTATTGAATATTTTAGGTACTTGTATGTCATTTGAATAAAATACTCTTTTTAGGTTCATTAATTGTTTTAATACTCTTTTTTAACGGAAAAATCTAGATCTAAATATATAATTAGTTTTTTAAAATAAATACTAAAATAATCAAAAAAACCTAAAATATTACTTATTTTATATCTATTTTTATAATTTTTATATAGTTATAATGCCATAATAAAAGTGATCGATCCGATCAAATCTTCTTAGCTACACTACAATATAGCATAGTCATTTCATAATTATGATCTCTGAAAAACATGCCCCATAAATCCGAACTGACTTCAATATTTGACTCTACACCAGATACTCAAATGTATGAGTACAAAATAACTTTAGAAAAAATTCAAGGTGAATTATCTCAATATGGTCTAACGTCTAATCAAAGTAAAGTGTTTATTTATCTTGGAAAATACGGTGCAAAGACTGCTCCTGAAGTATGTAAGGCACTTAAATTGCCTAGAACCGAAACCTATCATTTGCTCTCTGCATTACAAAACAAAGGAATTGTTTCAGCCACATTTCAACATCCAATTCAATTTACAGCATTACCACTAAACAAGGCAATATGGATTTTAGTCAACTCTGAAAAAGAACGATTAAAGTCTCTTGAACATATGGAAAAAGGGCTGTCAGAATTATGGGATAATATTCCAACATTTGATTCATCACATGAAGAAGTGGAAGAGAAATTCCAGATGTTACAAGGTTCTAATCAAATTCAATCAAAAATTACAGAAATGACTGATAATTTTAAAGATGAATTTTTAATTTTAGGGTCAGAGAAAGATTACATCAAATTGTACCATGGTGAATTTTTAGAATCTTTTGTAAAATCAAAGCAAAAATTTCGATTATTGAGTTCGTGTTCTGAAAAAACCACATACATATTTGATAATTTGGAAAGAAAGAACATAAAAAAACTCAATAATGAAATACAAAACAATCTTTGTTTTATTTTAAAGGATAACTCTGAATTGTTATTCTTTACAAAAAACGCTAATTCATCCGAGCCTTATGCAATGTGGACAAATTCTAAATCTATGGTATATTCTATGAAACTACTTTTTGAATCTCTTTGGGTTGAATCAAAGAATATTCATCTTTGATAGTTTAAGAAAATATTACTTGTCTGAATCAAAATAGTCCTTCTCTTTATATAGAAAATTAACTTTATTTTTTCTATAATCATGGACATTACATATTCCAAAGTAAAAACTGGCATCCCTGGACTGGATTCAATCATATCTGGAGGATTAAGGAAAAATCGTTCTGTAGTAATATCTGGCCCTCCTGGCAGTGGTAAAACTACTTTTGGATTACAATTTCTACATTCTGGTGCAAAGGATTTTGAGGAACCCTGTGTTTATGTGTCGATGTCCCAGAATATATCCGAGATTAAAAATGATTGTAAATCATTTAGTTGGGATCTTGATGATTTAATCAACAAAGACAAGATTTTGATGGTTGATGCAAGACCGTTTAAAATTCAAGATGAATTAATTGGAAAAGACGATTCATTGTACAGAGGGGAAGAGATCCCATTTGAGCATTTGACAAAATTACTGTTAAGTAGTATTAAACGAATTGAAGCCAAACGTGTGGTTATTGATTCAATTACAATTCTGGCGATGCAATATGCAGATAAATTTTACATGAGACAAGGATTACAAGGAATGATTCAGGCATTAGAAAATTATGGAGTCACTTCTATAATAATATCTGAATTCACTGAAAATCTTGAAATACCTATAGAGTGGTTTGCAGCATCGGGAATTATTCAGCTAAGACATACCAGAAAAGATGACACTATGGAAAGATCATTACAAGTAACTAAAATGCGTGGGATAAAACACAGCCAACAAATTCATCCAATAATTATTGATGAAAATGGAATGCATATACAACATCCAAGATTAACGCCTTAATCTGTTATTTTCTTTTTTTAATTTGTTGTACGACCATTGGTAAAAATGCCCCTACATCAGTAACTATTCCTAGTGCTTGCCATGTGCCTCTATCCATTAGTTTTGTTACTGTTGGTTGATTGATGTCAATGACTATCACTTTTACATTGGCTGGTAACATATTTCCTGTCGCAATAGAATGCAACATTGTGGAAATCATTATTACCATATTTGCATCTTTGAGAATTTTTTTGTATTCTTTTTGAGCTACTGCTACATCTGTAATCACATCTGGTAGTGGTCCATCATCCCGAATAGAGCCTGCCAAAACAAAGGGTATTTTGTTTTTTACACATTGGTACATTATCCCACGTGTTAGTTTCTTTGATTTGACCATATTTACAATAGAGCCTGCACGGAAAACTGCGTTTATTGTATCCATATGATTTCTATGTCCCCGATATGCTAAAGTTGCATCATGAACATTCATACCCAACGATGTTCCCAATGTTGCATATTCTATATCGTGAACTGCAAGTGCATTACCTGCCAAAACACCATCAATATAACCAAGTTTGATTAACTCTGCAACCGCATCAGCTGCACCAGTATGTACTATCGCTGGTCCTCCAACAATGACAATCTTTCCACCTGATTTTTTTGTCTTGTAGATGTCCTCTGCAACCTTTTTTGCAATATGTTGAGTTGGTCTCTCACTTGAACTAGAACTACCCATAAATTCAAAGACATTAACTCCTTCTCTGGGACGTTCAGGTGGAGTGATCTTTATGCCGTTCTCACCAACTATTATTTCGTCTCCTTTTTTTACATCTCTAACAGGGACGCAGAATGCTCTGTTGTCTTTTACTAGAATACATTTATCCATCATCATATTTTCAACTTGAATCCATTCATCGTTATGAAAAACCTGCGTGTGATTATTTGTAGTACTGTAAAAATCATCAGGCATGACCATGTCTTTTGGAGCTTTTTTTAATGAAATTCCTTTTTGTATTTTGGAAACTGCTCCCTCTCGATAAACAGTCTCTAAAATTTCATCTAAATGTTTTTGATTCTTACCTGTAATTGATAATCTTGCATATGATGGATCTTTTTTCTTTTTTCCTATGTTAATTTCTTCTACTTGAAATTCTCCATGCAAGTCCATTATTTTATCAAATATTTTTGTAAGAATTGAAGAATCTATAAGATGACCGCTAACTTCAATCTCCTGAGAGAATTTTGCCATTGTTATTCTAAATATGATGATAACAAAAGCTTTACGCTGATTTTATTTGACAATGATTGGTAAAATTTTGTCATTTAACTATACAGGAAGTGTAACTTTTCCTTTGTATTCTAAAATATTGTCATTTTGAAATGCTTTAACCAATATTTCTTTTTGTTCTTTGGTAACTCCTTGAACTATAGTCTTTGAAATACCATTCTTATCCACTAAAGCAAGTATGTATCCGCTGTTATCAGTCAAAACAAACCCTGCTGATTCATCAACAAAGGCATATAGATTCTCTTCTCCCACTGGTTCCCAAATGTTGGTTTTATTATCTCGTAAGGCAAGTGCAGGCATTGCTTTTCCATTTGTTAATTTGTTTAGGTATTCTCTTGCAACAGTTACTCTTTTTTGACCCATTTTTAAAGCCTGAAAATATTGCACAACATAAAGAAAAATTGATTATTATAAAAACAATGTCCTAATGTAAGCAATCACATTATGAAAAAACACTTAATTTATTTTAATTTTATATGACACACTATTGATAAATCAATGAACATTATATCTGATTTATTGTTTAGCAAACATTCCAATTACCTTATAATCTGCACTTGTACCTGAATTAAATATTGAAGACTTGACTATTCCGTAAATTTTATGATCTATGATTACATCCATGTAATACGGAGTACCTGAAACATCATTTATTGCAGTTTTAAAATTTGAAGTGTAAAAAGTTCCTGCAAATATTTCTTTTTCAGAAGTCCTTATCATTACATTGGCACTCTTTGTATTGCCTGTCTTATCAAAATAATCTAATAATACATCGCCATTGACTTGTTGAACTGATGACAAAGATAGTTTTTCATTAATGACACTTTGAGAATAAATCTCATTTGAATCGTTATTGGTACTTAGATTTGGATTAGTTGGATTAGTTGGATTAG
>NZ_AHJG01000034.1:0-25814 GCF_000241145.1 Candidatus Nitrosarchaeum limnium BG20
CTTCTAGATTCTCTACCTTCACGTTTGAATAATTCTGGTTTTCTTGTTTCTCTCTCAGTAGGATTTTCGTATTTTTTGCTGATTTCATTTACTCTTACGTTTAGTTTTTCTAGTAATGTCTTGTTGATACCTTCACCGTATACATCCACTCTTGCAGCAATGACTGCTTTTGCAGCAATCGCTCTGGCAATTTTCCCTCTCTGCCATCTTGGAGCAGCATGAACCATTGCATGTTGAAACAACAATCCGTGTTTTGGTGGTTGTGCTCCTGTCTTTAAGGATCTAAACAGTGCTTTTTCTGCACCAATAATCTGAATAGTACTTGCAGGCATTGCTGCTAATTTTTTTAGGCTTCCGGCTCTTCCTAATATTCTTGCACCTACGGCAGCACCTAGAATAGCTGAAAGATTTGGAGCAACAGTTTGCATTTCAGATTCTACATGTGATTCTAATTTTTTTCGTAAATCATGAAAATCTAAAATTTGTTTTGCAATTGATTGTACAATTGTTAAATTAACTTCTGAAATATCGCCTCCTCTACTTTTTGATGCAAGTAGAGATATCATATCTGCTTTAGATTCTGGAAATCCTGCGTCTTCATATACTTTTTTTGTTAATGCATCTCGTTTTCCTGCTAAAACAATCTGTGCATATCCATTAATACTGTCGATTATATTATCTAATTCTGGAAAATGTAATCCATACCATTCTCGTAATCTTGAACTAAGACCATTCGCAATTTTATCAATTTCATCTAATGAATTAATTGCTTGAATGATATGTAAATCTGGACTCTCTGAAACTTCTGTTACCTTTGATGATGATAACCCCATTGCAAATTCTCTTAGTTTTGTTAATGCATCAGGAATGCTTTGAGCAAATCCAGCATCAACAATTATTTGTGGTTTTGATGATTGAATGCTTTCCAATTCTTTTTCTTCCATCATCTGTGCATCTATGGAATTTTTTTTCAATAATGTCATCACAGATTCATCACTTACAGTGATTCCTCGTTGAAGTGGACTAAGATAATCTACAAGTTCTTTTAATTTGGATTCCTTTTTTTACAGAGATATATTCTCTAACCGAATCTTTGAAAGGAAATGTTTTTTCCAGTTTTTCATCTTTGAAAACCACGATTCCCAATTCTGTTAGTATTACAGAATACAATATAGCTGATTCTAAGTCTCCTTTTAAAAAGGTACTAGAAACCCTGCGAATCAACTATTATATTCTAAACCGCGTATGAAATTCAAAGTGGAGCCCAGCCTAGTTACTTCTATAGGAAAAATTCAACTAGAAAGACCTGTAATGTTGGCTTCAGGAATATTAGGCATTTCCTTGGATGTTTTTAATCGACTTTATCGTTCAGGGGCAGGTGCCGTAGTTACTAAATCCCTTAGTACCGAACCTTGGGATGGGTACCCAAATCCTACCATTTTCAGTGTAAATGGAGGTGGATGGATTAACGCCGTAGGTCTGTCAAATCCAGGTGCTCCCAATTTTGCAAAAATGATAGAATCTAATACCACTGTTCCAATTATTGTCAGTCTTGTAGGCTCCATAGCTGAAGACTTTGAAATGATGGTCAGCCAATTTAAAAACTGCAAAGTTACTGCATACGAATTGAATTTGTCTTGTCCTCATGTTGCTAAAGTAGGGCTTGAAGTAGGTGATGATCCTGAACTAGTAAAAAAAATTGTCAGTACCGTAAAAAATTCTACTACTGTTCCAGTCATTGCCAAAGTAGGTTTGGGTACTACACATTATCTAAACACTGTAAAAACTGCAATTGATTCTGGAATTGATGCTATTACTGCAATTAATACAGTTAGAGCAATGGCAATTGATGTTGAAACTCAAAGACCTATCCTAAGCAATAAATTTGGTGGGTTATCTGGTACTCCAATCAAACCAATCGCATTGAGATGTGTTTATGAAATTTCATCAAAATATGATATTCCAATAATTGGATGTGGTGGAATATCTACATGGGAAGACGCGATTGAATTCATCTTGGGAGGGGCTTCTGCAATTCAGCTGGGTAGTGCAATTGGCGATAGATGGTTAAATGTTTTTAATGATATTAACGATGGAATTATTCGATATATGAAAAGAAAAGGATATTCCAAATTAGATGAGATGGTGGGACTTGCAAAGAAATCATAATCATACAAAAATTTGTGTTATTGAAAAAGTAATTGATGAAACTCCTACTGTTAGAACTTTGATATTCTCTGATGATGTGATGTCTTCTGTCATGCCAGGACAATTTGCAATGGTTTGGATTCCAGGAATCAATGAATTACCTATGAGTGTAATGATTTCTCAAGAATCAGGTAAAGCTGCATTTACCGTTAGAAAGCATGGTACTGCATCAACTGGTTTGTTTAATGTTAAAGTAGGTCAACAAATTGGTGTAAGGGGACCATATGGTAACGCATTTGATTTAAAGAAAGGAAAACTTTTGCTTGTTGGGGGTGGAACTGGTCTAGTTCCGATGATGAGATTGCTAACTTATGTTAGACCAGAAGATGATGTAACTGTTTTAATTGGTGCAAAATCAAAAGAAGAAGTATTCTTTGAAAATTTAGCAAATAATTTGTTAAAAAATAATACTCATAAAGTAATTGTTACTACTGATGATGGTTCATATGGTGAAAAAGGGTTTGTTACTGATATGGTTGAAAAACTAGTTGCGGGAAGTCACTTTGATGGAGTGTATACATGTGGACCTGAAAAAATGATGTATAAAACCGTGCAAATATCTCATTCAAAAGGATTGTTTGTTCAAGCTAGTCTTGAACGCATGATGAAATGTGGTGTTGGAATATGTGGAAGCTGTTGTATGGGTGAAGATTTGGTTTGTAGAGATGGTACTGTGTTTGATGGGGCTCATTTATTGTCAAACAAAGAATTTGGCCAATTTCATAGAAATAAGGCTGGAATTCTAGAAAATTATTAAGTTTAACCAGCAAGGTTTAAAATAAATCAATAAATTATTGCGTTGAAGAGCATTGGGTACCCCAAAAATTGTATTAACCGCAGATCGTACTTTAATGTCGCCTTATCGTGGATTATCCTTAGCTACATTCTTTGGATGTGCACCTGCATTAGACCCCAATCGTGATAAAAACAGTCTTTTGTATAAAATTCTAGGAAATCAGGTAACCCCAAAAATTCTATTTGATTTTATTTGCAATTACATCCCTCACACAAACGGTGTGGCAAATTATGCCCCATATGGACTAAGAAAAGTTGAAGCTGGTTTGTTAAGAGATGGTTTTAGACGAGAGGATGTAGTTGTAGCACATCCAGATCATATTGAAAAATTCATTGGACCTGACACACAAGTTATCGGAACATATGAGATGGATCCACTGGGAATGGGACCCGTCACCATGACATTCACGTATGGACGAAAACAAACATCATATGATGAATTTTACAATGCAGAATTACATCGTAGAATTAAAGTTGCAAAACAAAAAACAGGTAGTAAAGCAAAGGTAATTTCTGGAGCATCTGGAACCTGGCAATACAATTATGATCCTGAAAAAATCGAAGAATTTGGAATCTATGCTATCTTAGAAGGAGAACTAGGTGGCATTGCTCCTGAAATTGACGGACATGCTGGTAGATTCTTTAATTATCTAATTAATGGTGATTTTGAAAATATGGATCCATTTAGAAAACGAAGTGACTTTAAAGTAAATATTAAAGAATTTGAAAGAAACGGAAAAAAAATTCATGGAAGATTTGTGAATTTTTGGGACAGACCGGATTTAGATGAAATTCCAGAAATTGTAGAGCCAAGTATGCATGGTATGGTTGAAGTGATGCGAGGATGTGGAAGAGGTTGTAAATTCTGTGATGTTACATTACGTTCATTGAGATATTACTCTCCAGAAAAAGTCAAACGTGAAATTGAAGTTAACATCAAAAAAGGAGGAGCAAAATCTGCTTGGATCCACAGTGATGATATTTTTGTTTATGGTATGGATCCGAGAACTGCTAAAGGAATGGAACCAAATAGAGAAGCCCTTGAGGAATTATTTACTGCAATCATGTCTACAGGCGTAGGACATACAAATCCAACTCATGGTACTTTGGCTGGTGCAATAGCTGACGAAAAACTTATTCCAAATCTTTCAAGAATAATAAAATCTAGTCCTGATAACATGATTGGAATACAAGCTGGGTTTGAAACTGGAAGTTTGAGATTGATTGGAAAATACGCAGATAGAAAACTTGCACCATATGATCCAAGTGAATGGCACTGGGTAGTAAAAGAAGGTGTAAAAACTCTGAATAAGGATTATTGGATTCCTGCATTCACTTTGATTATGGGTCTTGATAATGATGAACAACCAGAAGATTCATGGGATACCATTCGTTTAATTTCTGAATTAGAACATGAACAACCAGATTCAATGTTTACTGCTACAGCTTTAACGTTTGTTCCAATTGGATTACTTGAAAAATCTGATTTCTTTAATATTGGCAATGAAATGACTCCTGCACAGTTGGGTGTTCTCTATAAAACCTGGCAACATAATTTCAAATATGGAATTCAAAAATTCATGACAAAGACAGGTGCCAAAGGACCACAGAGATATTTCTTTAATGCCATTGCAAGATCACTCGGTGGTATTCCTCTAGGTGCGATGGAACGATATGCTCGCAATAAAAGTAAAGAGCATGAAAAAGTAATTGAAACTATTAAGACCAAATATTGGTAGTCATACAAATACATAAATTTACTATACCACTCACGTAGCATATGGCAACTCACGGTTCACTTACCAAAGCAGGTAAAGTAAGAGGACAGACTCCTAAAGTTGAAGGAAGAAAAATTGTTGGTACAAATTCTAGTCTTAGAAATAAGAGTAACTTCAAAAAACGATTTGAGTTAGGTAGATTTCCAGGACAAAATAAACCTGGTCAAAGAAGAAAGAGACGTTAAATCAAATCTATTACAATAAATTATCTTTTTGCGATCATTTTTCAAAACAATAACATTATAAAGTACTAGTACCGTACCATACGGTATGGTAGAAGATTTAAGATTAGATAGTTTGGAGGGCGTAGGTCCTGTAACTACTAGAAAATTATCCGATGCAGGAGTACACAATGTTATGGATCTTATCGTAAGAGGTCCTGTGGAAATTGCAGAAATAACTGGTATGGAAAAAGATACTGCAGAAAAAATTGTCAACAAAGCAAGACAATATTTGGTTGAAACTGGATTGTTATCACGAGATTTCGTTTCAGCAACCGAAGTTTACAAACGTAGACAAGATATTGGTAAAATTACAACTGGTACTAACTGTCTTGACACATTATTTGATGGTGGTGTTGAAACACAAGCACTCACAGAAGTCTATGGTGAATTTGGCTCAGGTAAAACTCAATTTGCACATACACTCTCTGTAATGGTTCAAAAACCAAAAACAGAAGGTGGATTAGATGGTGGTGTTTTGTACATTGATACTGAAAATACTTTTAGACCTGAAAGAATTGTATCTATTGCACAAGCACACGAAATGGATCCTGAAAAAGTTCTAGATAGAATAATTGTTGCACGTGCATACAACAGTGCACATCAAACATTAATTCTTGAAGAAGCTGGACCTGTAATTGAAGAAAACAACATCAAACTAATTGTTGTAGATTCTGCAGTTGGATTATTCCGTGCTGAATACTTGGGTAGAGGTACACTGTCAAATAGACAACAAAAACTAAATCATTTTGTACACATGTTATCCAGAATTGCTGAGACTTACAATTGTGCTGCAATCGCAACAAATCAAGTCATGGCATCTCCTGATGTTTTCTTTGGAGACCCAACTCGTCCAATAGGTGGAAACGTAGTTGCACACACAAGTACATACAGAATTTACTTTAAAAAATCAGGAAAGAAAAGAATTGCAAGAATGGTTGATAGTCCCCATCATCCTGAAGAAGAAGTACTCTTTGCTTTAGGTGAAGCAGGTGTGATGGATCTAGAGGATGCAGAAAAAAAGACTACTAAAAAGACATCCAAAAAAACAACTAAAAAAGAAAAAGAATCTGAACCAGAGATTGCAGTTGAATCTTCTGAGCTAGAACTAGAAACCAAAAAAACAACTAAAAAAGAAAAAGAATCTGAACCAGAGATTGCAGTTGAATCTTCTAATTTGGAATTAGTTCAAACCACAGAAGATGCTGATTCTGATGACTTTGAGTTACTAGAAGAATAACTCTTCTTTTTCTCCTTTATTTTTAACAATAAATTATTTTTTCATTATAAAGTGTCTTTGAGTATTGATTAAATTATAATACAATATTGCTAAAGTAGTCACATGAAAGATCTTTATCGTTTACTACCTGAAGAAATGGAACAGATGATAATAGATATGGGCCAACCCCGTTATCGTGCAGATCAAATTCTTTATCCACTTTATTACAAATTTCCAAAGAACATATCAGAAATACGACAGCTGCCAACTATGATGCGAGATAAACTTGCTGAAGAAGGATATGTCATTGGTTCTGCAACTGAAGTACACCGTGTTGTAAGTGAAGACGGTGATACAACAAAACTTCTTCTGAATCTTGCAGATGGAACTCCTGTTGAAACAGTTCTGATACAATACCCTCCATCTAAAATCAATGGACATCCAAGATCTACAATTTGTGTTTCAACACAAGTCGGTTGTGCAATGGGATGTACTTTTTGTGCAACAGGACAAATGGGATTTGAACGTAACATCAAAGCCGAAGAAATAGTAGCACAAGTAATTCATTTTGCAGAACTCCTTGAAAAACGTGGACAACATGTAACTAACTTAGTATTTATGGGAATGGGAGAACCATTGGTAAATTATGATGAAACAATACGAGCTGTTCGTTTACTAACACACCCAAGAGGTTTTGGAATTGGACAAAGAAATATCACAATTTCTACAATTGGTATAATATCTGGTATTGATAAATTAGCTGAAGAAGATCTTCAAATAGGTCTTGCAATATCATTACATGCTCCAAATGATAAACTTCGCCAAAAATTAGTACCGACAGCAGGACCCCACTCTGTAGATGATTTGATTGCAGCTGGAAAACGTTATTTCAAAAAGACAGGAAGACGTGTTACATTTGAATATGCACTAATTGAAGGTGTTAACGACTCCCCAGAAATTGCAAAAGAACTATCTTTACTCCTAGATGGTAATGGCTCTCATGTTAATCTAATTCCTCTAAATCCTACCGCAGGCGATTTTCACCGCCCATCTAAAAGAAGCGTACTTGAATTTGAAAGAATACTAAACATTGCTGGTGTAAATTGTACCGTACGTGTAGAAAAAGGGACTGAAATTTCTGCTGCATGTGGACAACTTCGAACCGATGTTCTTGGTTAGTGCAACTCTAGTCGTAAGTGTTAAAATAGGGTCATTAGGGAATCTACTCAGATATGGCAACTAAGAAATCACATGGTCGTTCACATGGATTTAAGCACAAAGCAAGGGCTGTAATGACTAAAACAGCTCCTAGAGGCGTATCTTTTCTACTTCGAGAATACCATGAAGGCGAACAAGCCCTTGTTATTATCGATCCAAGACAACACAAAGGATTACCTCACAGACGTTATCATGGAAAAGTAGGCAAAATAACAAATGTTGGTAGACGTGCAATTACTTTGGACGTAAAATTAGGGGATAAAACAAAAACCTTAATCACTAGATTAGATCATATCAAACCATTCGGAGTATAATCATGGAAGAGATAAAAAAGAAACAAAGCATTTCTCTTTCTGAAGTCAAAGAAATTTTAGGTAAAGTAGATGTTGAGGAAATGGATCAAATTCAGCGTTGGACATATGATTATGTTTCAAAATTTGTAAAAATTGATCCTAAAGATGCTAAAGAAATGAAAAAACAATTAATGAAAGACTGTGATTTAACTGAAGAAGAAGCTGTTGAAATTGTAAATATTCGACCTACGAGTTTAGCTGAACTTCGTTCATTTACATTTGGTTGGAAAAAACTCATTCTTGCTGAAACTTTAGAAAAAATGCTCAAAATAATTAAGGGGCATTAAGTTTCTAGGAGAAATTTATTTTGCACAGGGCTCAATCCCCACCTAGAAAGTACGAGGAGTACGCATATGTTTTAGATTTCAATCCTCGAGGAAAGTCTTCTACTGTACGTGGACGTGAAGGAATTATTATCACTGCAATTGGAGAAGATAGACTTACAATTTTAGAAGTTCTTGGAGTTCCAAATTCTACATTTGATGTTGGTGAAAGAATCTACATTGGCAAAGAAGGAAGAACAAAAATACTTTCTGTCTTGGGAAAATTGGAGTATGAACAAATTTCTTCATCTGCTCAAAGTGAATTACCTGGAGTTGTTGAAAACATTGTCACTAATAATGAGACAAGATTTGTAGAATATCTTAACAATGCACAACCGCTGACTCCAAGAATTCATGCACTTGAGTTAATTCCTGGAATTGGAAAAACATACATGAAAACAATGATAGAAGAAAGAGAAAAGAAAAAATTTCAAAGTTATGCTGATTTACAAGAAAGAGTTGGATTCAAAGAACCAATAAGACATATTTCAGAGAGAATCATGCATGAAATTACTGGTGAGAGTAGAATGAATCTCTTTGTCAAAAAATGATTAAACGTAAAAGACTGGGTCAACACTTTCTAACATCCAACTCAATAGCACAATCGATAGTTTCTGAGGCTAACATTAGTGGAAATGATATCGTTTTTGAATTAGGTACTGGATTGGGAATTCTTACACCTCTGTTATGTGAAAAAGCAAAAAAAGTGATTTCTATAGATGCCGACAGAG
This sequence comes from Candidatus Nitrosarchaeum limnium BG20, assembly GCF_000241145.1. Classification (NCBI taxonomy): domain Archaea; kingdom Thermoproteati; phylum Nitrososphaerota; class Nitrososphaeria; order Nitrosopumilales; family Nitrosopumilaceae; genus Nitrosarchaeum; species Candidatus Nitrosarchaeum limnium. The sequence goes on from NZ_AHJG01000034.1 coordinate 8,847, forward strand.
AATTATATGAAAATGCAAAATCTCGTTTTTCTCACATTGATAATCTAACTGTTGAATTCGGAGATGGATTTCAAAAACAAGACAAATTTTCAATTTTTGTATCAAATCTCCCATATTCAAAAAGTAAGGAAGCGATAGAGTGGCTTGCAATCACGCCTTTTTCTCATGGAGTAATAATGGTACAAAAAGAATTTGCAGAAAAACTGCTTACAAAATCTACAAAAAATAGAAGATCTGTTAGTATAATTACAAACTATGTTTTTGAGATTGAAAAGTTTCTAAATGTTGGAAAGAATAATTTCTCTCCTCCCCCAAAAGTTGATTCTGTAGTTCTTAAAATCACTAAAAAAAAATCAATTGAAAAAGACCTCATCAATGTTCTAAACAAAATGTTTTCGTATAGAAGAAAAACAATCCAAAATATCTTTAAGCAGTTTGGAAAGGAAACCTTAATGGATAAACGATTAGATGATCTTTCAGGTGATGAAATAATTGATCTTGCAAAAGAAATTCTTGAGAGATGAAGAGTATTCTCCAGCTGAAGATACTTTCTTTATTGCTGATTATATAGAAAAAGAAAATGGATTAACTGCATTAGATGTTGGAAGTGGTTCTGGATATCTAACAAAACTCTTAGCTAAAAATTTTATCTTTGTTGTTGGGACTGACATTAATTTTATTGTATTAAAGAATCAAACATACAGTACAAAAAATTTAGTATGTTGTAATGGCTCAGATGCATTAAAATCTGAATTTGATCTGGTTGTGTGTAATCTCCCATATCTTGCAACTGATCAAGTCTTAGATGCCACTACTGATGGAGGTATAGATGGTTTTGAAATTCCTAAAAAAATATTTGATTCAATTTACAAAAATATCAAAGTTGGCGGTAAATTTCTCTTTGTTACTTCATCACTTTCTGATTATCAAAAACTAATGGATTATGCACAAAAATTAGGTCTCAATCCAAAAATTCTGGCAAAAAAGAAGCTATTCTTTGAGGAATTAATTCTAGTTGAGGCTATTAAAAACAAGTAAAAGATTGTACTGATTTTATTTTCGTAGTTTTGCTTTTGCGTAAGTAATGATGGCATCAGTCATTTGAGTTGTACTTGCATTACCTCCAATATCCCAGGTTACTGTCTTTCCTTCATTGATCACTTGCTCAGTGGCTGCAAAAATTGCATCTCTTATCTCAGATTCTCCAAGATATTCGGCCATCCAAGCACCTGAAAGTACAGTAGCAGTTGGATTTACTTTATTTTGTCCTGCAAATTGAGGTGCACTACCATGAGCTGCTTCAAACATTGCAAAGTTATCACCCATATTTGCAGAGTAAATTAATCCAATTGAACCGACCAGTCCTGATGCTAATTCTGAAATAATATCCATAAACAAATTTGTGCTTACTAAGACTGCACCATTAAATTGTTCTGGGGCAACTACCATTTGTTGTGCCATATTGTCTATGTATATTTCTGAAAGTGCAATATCTGTACCTTTAATTGCATTTTGTACTTCTTCCCAAAATATTCCGTCTGTTTGTTTTAAGATATTTCTTTTAGTTATTGCAACCATTTTTTTCATATTGTATTTTTTTGCCCAATTAACTGCAGAATTCATAAATCTTCTTGATCCCTGCCTTGTTATTTTTCTAATTGCTATGGCAGCATCATCAGTAATTTTTACTTCAATACCTGTGTACAGACCCTCTGTGGCTTCTCTAAAACAAACACAATCTAATTTTTTATTTGGAGTAAGTCTATCAAATGTTTTAGTAGGTCTAATGTTAGAGTATAGTTCAAATTTCTGACGTAGCGTTACTGCAACACTTCTTGGAGCATCTGGTACTGGTATTGTTGTTGTAGGCCCTTTAAAGCATGCATCTGATTCTTCTAAAATTTTCATTGTTGCATCTGGAATGTATGATTTGTCTTTTCTTCCGTTTTTATCCCACTGCTCTGAGCCTGCGTCACAGAGAATTATCTCTGATTGAGAATTACATTCTTTTAAAACTTTGAGCATGGAGTCTACCACTTCTGGTCCTATCCCATCTCCTCGCATTACTGCAGCCTTTTTGCTCAACTATGAGATTTTGAAATTGTTATTATTTAATTCTACCTTACTTTTTGAATCTGTTTCACTTTCTAGAGATAGTTTATTAGATGATTTGATCAAAATAAGAAAAATGTTAATTGTTCAGATATCTGATCTTCATGTAGGATCTCAATTTCTTCAAGATAAATTTGATCAACTAGTAGATGAAGTAAATCAACTTAATCCTAATGTTATAGTTGTTACTGGTGATTTGACTAATGAAGGTCTAATGCATGAATATGAAAGATGTCAAGAATTATTAACAAAATTCAAATCAAAAAAAATTATTACAATTAGCGGAAATCATGATTATAGGAATACTGGTTATCTGTTATTCAAAAAATTTTTTCCATTTGAGGCAATAAATGAATTAAGTGACGATGTAGTCTTAGTTACACTAGGAACTGCACGTCCTGATAGAAATGAAGGTGAAGTTGGATACCGTCAAAATCTATGGTTAGAGCGAACCATGAAAAAATATAAAGACAAAGTAAAGATTCTGGCAATGCATCATCATCTCATTGCAATTCCGGATACTGGTTCTGATCAGCTCACTGTAGTTGACGCAGGAGATGTATTGCGAACTATCTTGGACACTGGGGTTGATCTTGTATTGTGTGGACATAAGCATAGGCCATGGGAATGGAATTTTGGCAAACTCATGGTTGTAAATGCTGGAACTGCAACATCTGAAAGGGTTAGAGGATTATTTGAAAACACATACAATATCATCACCATTTCAAATAAATCAATTAACGTGGATCTAAAAATAGTGGGAGGAAAAAGAATCCAACTCAATGATATTGTGACTAATTATCACCAATTTGGTGACGAATGAATTTATTTACAGATTAATTCAAGGCAATCTGTGCGGGGATCGCCTAGCTTGGTAGGGCGTGGGATTGCTAATCCCATGTCAGCAATGACTCGTGGGTTCAAATCCCTCTCCCCGCGCCTTTGGTTTCTATTTATTATAATTTTTTTAAATTTGTTTAAAATCAGGAATTAATTCACATGTATAGTATTTCATATTTTTAACTTACTCTTGACATTTGGTAAATATTTACTCACAATAGTATTTTTTCCTATAAAACTCCAATTAGGATCATGATACAATTTCAAACATGTATCCATAATGGGATATGCGGGATATCTTTTGATGAATTTTTCTTCGCCCATTTTTTTGAATTTTTCATACATATGTGTACATCTAATCTCATCTGTTTTTTTTAATGGTATTTTAGCCACTGATTCATGTGTAAAATAATTTGAACAGATCATGACAAATAAAATTATTACAATAAATTTCTTCATATCCAGAAAGTATTTTCATAAAAATTATTTCTGTAATGAAAGTTGTTTGACGTTTTGTAGTTTTTATTTTTTCTTAGATATCTCACTTGTACCTGATTTTGTTTGATTATCATAAATCATGCCATTCCAATTCTAAAAGATACATGTCACAATTACAAATCATTTGTAGATCACTTGATTTTTTTTACTAAAGATGGGTTTGGATAGTTTATTTTTTTTCACCGAAAATTTAATTGAAGTGATTGACATTTAGTAATCACACTCTAATAATACCCATGACAATCCAATCATGTCCATAGCACATGTATTTTGTCGTGAAACAATCTCAGGGTAAAATTTTCCGTCCTCTTTTACTGGTAATCTTTTAACCAGAGTTTTTGTAGCCTCGGAGTATCTTTTTTGAACATATTGTGTTTGTTGCATTCAAAATTCTCAAGTTTTTTAGATATTAGAGATTAGTTTCTTGTTTGTGGCATGCCTTGTATCTAAAATTATCTATAATAATTTGAAAACTTTACTAATGATGTTTAGATTATGATAATTTCTTTTTCAATTAAATACTGTAATCCTAGTAGAAAATCTTCTTCAGTAATGATTCCTTTTGAATACCATAAAGCTGCATTCTTAAACCAACCTGGAATACTACTGTCTTGATTTGATGTTTTTACTATGTCATCATCAATCAAAAGTATCTTTTTTTGAATCAATTCTGAAATTCCAGTAGCAAACTGAGAATCTGAAATTTCACCTATTGACCAAAGTTGAGTATATTGTTTAATCCAGCTTGGTATGGATGGTTTTGTATTATCAGACATTCCTATAATATCGTAGATTGTTCTATCTGTAAATTGTGAATCAAACCAAATTCTGAATCTTGGCTCATTTGAATACCTGTCTATGTAATATTGAGGGGATAGATTAGGATCAGGGAACCCTGCAACATTGGTTGGTTTGTATCCTACTATTTCCTGAATTTTATAACCTGGAAATGTTGTATCAAATAATTTCTTAAAAACAGAATCTGTATTGTATAGATTAATGTAATAATTTGGTGATAATGCAGGATCTGGAAAATCTGACATTGAAATCTTTAGATTTGGTTTTTGAATTTTATTATTTTCTTGATTCTTTTCTATTTTGATCTGATCTGTTTTACTGATTTCATTTTTTTCAGATATGTTAACTGCAGAAAAATTGAATGTCTTTTCAGATTTTTCACCTGTATATGAGACAATTACAGTATATGTGCCTGACTGAGTCCATTTTGGACCTGCAGCATCAAAACTAGTAGAAAACGTTCCCGATTTTGAAGGGCTAAACTGTTTGATTGCAACAATATCTGATGTACTTCGAATTTGAATTACAATTGATGAATTTGCATCAAAAACAACTTTACCAGAAATTTTAATGACATCATCTATAACGTAGGAGTTTTTATCTAATGTAATAGATGGTTCTGCAAATACAGTTATTGGATAAATCATTGCTAAAACCAGAAATAACAATAGAATTGACTTCATTCAAAAAAACCTCTTTTCAATACTTGATAAACATTGTTCATAAATTAATCATGCCAATTCCAATAGAAATTACTAAAATGTTCATAAAATATGCTAAATCACTGTAATCGTTTTATCAAAATAATCCCGATAATCCAAAAGGCTTCTTTTTGAATTTTTACTCATGAATTTACTTTGTAAATCATTATATGATGATAAATATTGTTCTGTGGCATGCCTTCAGTAAAAGAGCAAGGAGCGGTTTATGGGAATCTTTTAGCTTATAAGCAATATACAAGACCTTCGGCTCAACGTGTTTTTGGACAATATTCCTTTAGAAATAAAAAAGGACCAAAACATCATGAAAATGTACAAAGATTACTTGAGATTTTAGCAATTAATGGCAAACTAACTACATGGGGAATGGCAAAAACTCATCTTTCTGACACATCCAACATAAGATCTCAAGAGAAAGACTACAGGCGATTGTTAGTTGGAAGAATGGCTAGAGGAAAACACACAATGGGGTTACTTGATATTGGACTAGTGGTAAAGGATGGAAAAAATATCCAAAAAGCCCCCGCAGATCTTTACAGACTATCTTTACATGGAATACTGTATTGTCTTGATGTGATCAATCTATCAGAAAAAGATCTTGAAAAAATGGCTGAAAAATATGCAGATGTTTTACCGCAGATTTTTGGTAGATGGAAATATCTAAAATCCATGATTGGAAGCGATACTGACAGACTGAAGAGTTTGGCTTCTGGAATGTTTATGGATAATATTCAAATCTCAAATATCACTGCTTTACCAATTTATGAATTAATGACATATCTTAATGTCAAGTATCAAAATAATTTTGAGCAGATAAATGAAGAAGATCTTGCAGATCAGATATCTTATTGGTTTTACACTAATCTTTTGATCCCTTCAAAAAGATCAAATACCAACGAATCAAAACAGTGGAAAAAATTGCTTGACAATGATCTTGCTCTAAAAAAATGGTATTACAAATTCGTTGATGAGGCCATCTCATTTTATACAAATAGATTCAAGCAGATAAAGAATCTCAAATCCTAACTATATTTTGCAATAACCTCTTCGAGATGTTCTATGGTGTATGGTTTTGAAATTGTATCAATTAGATTAAGACTTTTTGCTTTAATGTGTTTTTTTTCATCATGAGCATATGCTGTAATTAAAATAACTTTGGCATTGGTATCAAATTGTTTAATTTTAAAAAATGCGTCATACCCATCAAGTATAGGCATTCTTACATCCATCAAGACTAGGTTAGGTCTTGTTTCCTTGTATTTATGAACCGCATCAGCCCCATTTTGAGCCATAATAACGTCATATCCTGCACTTTTGATCAAAAATGCAGTATTTTCCAAAAGATCTACATCATCATCGACAATGAGAATTACTTTCTTTTGACTCAACGGCTATATTCTTTGTTTTTCGTTAAAATCTCTTACTAATTTATCGTCTTTTCTGGAAGTATTATTGTAAATGTAGTTGGATTATTTGAAGCCGAGATGGTACCACCATGTTGTTCTATGATATTTTTGCACGATGACAATCCCAACCCTGTTCCTTTTTCTTTAGTTGTGAAAAGTGGTTCAAATATTTTTTCCAATATTCCTTCAGCTACTTCTGGACCTGAATCTGATATTTTTATCTCAATTTTATCATTAATCCTTTTAGATTTGATGAGAATTTTACCACCTGACTCACCAATTGCTTGAATTGCATTTAAAATAATATTTGCAAAAACCGTTTCCATTTTTTTTGAATCCCAAAATACTATAACGTCTAAATTCTCAGTTTCAATTTTTATGTTGTTAGGTATCTCCAATGAATCTATGGCGTAATTGATGATTTCAGCCACTTTTTTCTCTGATAAATTCATAGGAGTCATTCTTACAAAATTAAGTACATCGTCAATTTGATGAGACATTCGAAATATTGCTCTATTCATTCTTTGAATTGCTTTTTCAACTTCAGGATCGCTATTGTTACCCTGTTTTTGGATTATGGCTGATGAAGTTTTAATTGTAGCTAATGGATTTTTTAGATCATGAGCCATACTTGCTGAAAGTTGTCCTATTGCACCCAATCGCTCATTTTTCATCTTTACGTGTGATTCAGCTAATTTTTTTTCAGTTTCAATTAATTTTTCAAGTGATAAACCCATTGAATTAAATGATTTACCGATCATGTTTATTTCAGAAATTTTTGAACCTCTAAATTTTAAATCAAACTTTCCAACAGAGAACTGTTTTGCCATTTGACTAAGAAATCGTAATGGACGAGAAATAAAATATGATAAAGTAAGGCCAATAATCACAGATGATATCATTCCCAAGCCTGAAATGACAAGGAAAGAATTTTTTAAATCAACAAACTCTGAAGTAAAAGAAGAACTTGTTTGGTCTACTATTGTAATCCATCCAAAACCTTCAAACTGTTTATATCCTGTCGATTTTGCAAAGGAAATTAGTCTTGGATCATCATTATTATTAGAAATATTTATTGTACCTACATCTTTTAAAGAATTTATCTTGTCAAAATAATCTATAGGTTTTGAATCTTTAAAATCTTGAATGCCATCAGAGTAAATTATCTGTCCTTTCTCATTAACCAAAAGTATTGTTCTATTTTGTATAGTGCTGAGAATTTCTGCATCATTGATAAACTCATGTATTACATCATTTAATGTCAATGACACACTCAAAATACCAATGAAATTTCCTTCATCGTCATTTATTCTCAATCCTATTGTAGTAGTATAGTTCTTATGTTCTTTGTCGTATATCACATCTCCAATGTAGACTCCTTTAGACTTTGATTCTTGCCACCATGTTTCATCATCATGTCTATATTCTGAAGTTCCAGAACCTATTGCTATGTTTGCCCCATATGCATTTGTGATGTATAATTCAGATATTACATCGTAATCATATTCTGATTTATAGAAATTTATTACATCTGTTAATTCAGATGTCAGTTTCATATCATTAGATCCAATAAATGGTTGATTTTTTTCCTTGTTAATAGTATCTTGCAGTTTGATTATCTGTTCTATGTTTTTGATTTGTGAAAACTTTAGATTTGATTCTTTTAATGAATTTTGAACAGTGGGTATCTGTGTAATTTGTTTAAAGTCGCCAATTCTCTTATCTATGTATTCATCAAGATCCTGCATCATGTTAAATGCAAATCCTTCATTTCTTGATGCAAGTAATTTATTTACTTCTTGAATAGAAATTGTAAAAGAGTAATAACCATAAATTCCAAAAATCAAAAAGATCAGAAATGTTCCTATGACTAGAGTTGTAGATAAATTCAATTAATTCACAACAAAACAGACATTCAATGATTTAAACTGTATTAAAAATTGATACAATTAAGGCATGCCACAAATTGTAAGTTATTCACTAATATCAAACTAACAGATATCCTTCAATGAGTAGTACCGAAGAACAAAATCAAAGTCTTCTTTCAATGAGCCATAAATCTCCCGACTTATCAAATGTCTCCAGACCCGAAAGTAGACAAGAAAATTTTACATCTTCGAATTTTCCATGTAATTTTTTGTATGCATGTGAAAACTGTGATGGTCCTTTGGCTCCTATTGCTGTATGCCTGGTTTGTAAAAGAGCAACAATTAGGAAATGTCTTCATTGCCAAAGAGATGTCATCACAGGTACTCATCTATCTTGCAGTACTCTGATTTTTTTTGCAAAGACAATACTGCACACTCATCAGGTCCAAAAGGTGGTGAATATATGAATAAAAAAATAATATTCCTTGCATTATCTGTAATAGTTGGTTCTTTGATCTTTGCACCGCTACAAAATAGCGAAGCTGCATTATCCGCTAGCAATACTGTATCATACACTAGTAGTGATGGTTCTGTAGACAAGTACATGACTAAATTAGTTGTGCAACCATACAAAAAAGGATCTCAATATTGGAGCTATATTGTAAAAGTATGCGCAACAGATTACCCACTAGCAGTTGCAACGGTTGAACTTAAATCTGATATGGAAAAAGTATTGCTTGGAGTAAACAGTGTAATCGCAAAAGGAAAATGTTCTTTCTATGGAGCAGTAATGAAAGCCAATGACGGTAAAACTCTTGGTGCAACAATGTTGCTCAAAGGTGATGCAGTAAATGAAATTCAAAACATCCTAGCTAAATTACCAACTAGTACAAAAGCACAAAAGGATCAATATATTGGAAGACTAGTACAACTATACAATACACTTGGATATGTTCCTAGGTTCTGATTTTTTTGAATCTTTTTTCTTTTTATAATATTTTTTAATTCGTCTACAAAAAATTATTTTTTTATTATTTCATAAATTTTTGATATGGTTTGATATTTTATTATTTCTTTTAAATCATTCATTTCAATTTAAGAATAAGTTAAATTCTAGTGTACTTATAATTTGATGTGGTTTCTCAGACCCCTAGTGAAATTAAGAATGTGGAACATGTTTCCATATGTGATGTAATGAAAGGAAACACATCTGAGATAATTCGAAAACACGAATCTGTAATTCCTTCATTTCTCCAAAATTATTCTAATCTATATGCTGAATTTCTTCATGTGTTTGATAATATTTATGGGACATGCTACATCAATGAAAAAGAATTTTTTGATAAATTAAACATAGACCATAGATTCCTAAAACAGCTAAAAGACAATTCTGAATACATAAAAAACAGATATCTTGAAAATATAGAATTAAGTACAAGATTTCTTGATGAACAAATTAAGATGCAAACATCTGCAATGCATTCCTTTGAAAATTTTGCAAATATTATGATGGATTCTTACCAAAAATCCCTACCCAAATTAATGGGTTCTTTGATTCATCTAAATAATTTAGTGCTTTTCTGATTTTGATTTTCATTCTTTTTGAACCTATATTCCAATTATGCCTGACTCTACATGCTTAATTCTTATCGTATCTTTCAAGTACAAATTACTATCAAATTCAGTGTTCACCTATTCTGATACTCATTGAAGAAAAATTAAACTTAATAGACCGATTTAAGAAGTATTGAATATGGGACGTAGAAAAACTCAGAAGATTATACGTACTGGTCCAAAAAATGCTACGACTGGAATGTGTCCTTTATGCAAGACTATTGGTAAGGTTTTCCTTCTTGGTCCTCCTGGTCAAGAAAGGGGAAAATGTGAGAAATGTCGTCAAGAATTTGAATTGTAGTTACAAAAAACTAACCACCCCATCAAAATATTTACCCATAACTTTTTAAGACAATTTTTTTATGATAGATAATCATGAGTTCAGAAGCTGAAACAATCTATGAGCGAGTAGCAAAACTTGAAGATGAAATTGCACTACTTAGAAGCGAAGTTGATATTCTTAAACGAGCACTGCGAAACAAAATAGCTAGACATGAGATATCAATGATTAAGAAAGGACAAGATATTAGTTCTATTATCGATTAATTTTTTGTCTTTATACTTCTTATTAATTCTAAAATAAAATCTACATCTTCTGCATTTGGATTGATCTCTAAATACATATTCAAATATTTCAATGCAGTATCTGAATTCAATAATCTCTCTTCTAGTATTCCTTTATCTCTGATGTCGTCTGGTGAATTAGGTTCTATTGCTAGAACCATGTTTGTACATCTAAGTGCTTTATCATATACAAAAGATTGAACATACGAATTTTTCAAATTTCTAGCTAACCTAACTAAAATTTGTTCATGTCCAATACTATCTAGAAATTCAGGTTTGAATTCTAATTCTCCCCCAAAATTTTCATCTAGAATTTCTTGCAGATCATCTACATCTAACAGCATTCCATCATTGAATGGGTCCAAAATCATTTCTTCATTATATTTTACTAAAATGTGACTTGGAAATCCAATTATTTTAAGATCCAATCCTATGAATTTTGCAATTTCTACATACAATATTGATATTGTAATCGGAAGTCCTGATTTTTTATCAATTACTTCATTTAAGAAATTGTTTTTTGGATTATAGTAATCATCACCATCTCCACTAAATCCTAAATTTTGAAAAAGATGCTCATTTAAAATTGAAATTAGATATGTGGGATTTTTTACATCACTAATTGTTTCTTTTAATGATTTTCCAATTACATTGATCTTTTGAATGTATTCTTCAATGTTTAGATCAGGATATTCAAGAATCTGCGCAAATTTTAGACATTTTTCAACTAAATTAAAATTTGGATTATTTACAAATGATAACCATTCTGCAACTAGTGGATCAAATTTTTCTTGCAATTGTTATGGTTTAATCCTATTGAGGTATAATTGTGGCTCTTTGATCTCTCTTGTATTTGGTGGATGTTCAATTAACTGTCTGAATGTTTTTTTCCCTAATTTCTCATAGATTTTTTTAGTAAAGTCTCTTCCCATACTCTTTCTTACCTGATACGATGAGAAATCCGTGCCCATAAAGGTTGTAAGATAGTTTTGAAAATCCGTGTCATCATTTAGTATGTTTTCTATTGCAAATCCTGCCATTCCCTCCATAATTGTAAAAGCTGCATGATGTTGTTGAATTGGGATCAACCATCTTTTGTATATGTCTAGTAATTGGGGAATTTTATCTGAAATTTTAGGATCTATTTCTACATGAGTGAACGTCATTACGTCAGGACCTATTTGCTCAATTAAGAAATGATCAGGATTCAAAAAGAAAAATAGGTTAGCTTTTTTTGCAAATGGAAAATCATCTGGAACTGCTTGAAGTTGTAAATATTCAGAAAGTTCATTCACTATTTGATTGTCTAATTTTAAAATAATCGTTGCCAACTCTTCATTGATTAAATTAACTTTAGTTGCAGCATCTCTGTTTAATTTCTGCAATGTTTCTTGAGTTGAATGAATTTGTTCTTCTAATACAGTCATTTTAACAGCTCCTATGTATCCTGAATTAACATTTGAAAATCTTGATTCGTATGGTTCTCCTTGTTTGTGTAAGATAATTTGAGGGTATCTGGATAACACAAACTTGTTAAGATACATCACAGAATCCAAATAATCCCCATATGTAGTTGATATTTTAGAAATATATTGAATAGCATATGTGGAATATACCAAATATTTTGCAGTATCTTTTTTCATCAAATCTGCAATCTTGTTCAGATCTTCATTTGCAACAGCAGAAAATAACTCTCTTACGTACTCTTTTGATTTTTCATCTGAAAATACTTTTTCTCCTTTTAATTTTTTAATTCTATCAGTTCGGGAAACTTCATTTTTAAATTATCTGATATTTTAATATCCAAAAACTCCTCAACTTTTTTTCTAAGTACGGGAAAAACATCATGAGCAATTTTTTCCAAATCATCAAATTTTACTTTAAATGATAGATCATCTTTTGCCATTTCTGCTAATTTGGTAATTTCCTTTTCTTCGTTGATTTCTACAGATAATTGTCCAAATAATGCCTCTGCAAATTCCTCAAATTCCCCCATTTTGCATAAAATCGCCAAATACTACATTTAACATTATTCCTCTTTTAGGAGGTAAAAGAAATTATTAGTTCTAAATCGATCACTTTGGTATATCATGCATGAATTTAGTCTAGATTTTCTAAGATGTGTTCGATGTGGTTCAAAATTAGAACTTGATGTATTTAAACAAGAAACTGAGATTGATGAAGGATTACTACAATGCATACAATGTTCTTTGTATTTTCCAATAATTAAAAAAATTCCGATCATCTGGGATGATTTTTCCAAATATGTCTCGGAGCGTATTGAACTTGGAGGTAAATTATTTCATTTTTCATCTAATCAAAAAATGAAAAAATTTATCAAAGATTCTCTAATTAATTCTAAAAGACAAACAAGTGATAGAACATCTCTTGAAGAAAGATGGAGTAGAATCTATCAAAGTAGTCAAAAATCAAAATTCTATTCCATAGTTAAAAATGAATTAAATTCATTTGTTAAATCAAAACTCGTCTTAGAGTATGGTTGCTCTATTGGAACGATTTCTAAATATCTTGCAAATCATAACAATCTTGTATTTGGAATTGACAGATCTTTTTCTGCTATTAGTGTTGCAAAAAAATCCCAAAAAGAAAATTTAGATTATTTTGTAGCCGATTTAATGTCTGATGTTTTTGGAAAAATAAAATTTGATCTTATTCTAGCGTTAAATGTTTTAGAACTAATAGAACCGCAAGAACTGCTTGAACATATTTCAAAACAAATTGAACATGGTACTTTTGTCATATCTGATCCATATGATTTTGATAGGGGAAAAAGTTCTATTAAAAAACCTCTTGATGATATGGCATTAAGATCTAGTCTCAGTGATTTGGGATTTCAAATTACAAATAAAACAAAAAAACCATCCTATTTGACATGGAATCTGAAGATTAACCCCCGTTCAACTCTTAATTATAAAGTGGATTTAATAATTGCAAAAAAATGAATTACATCAATATTCTCCATATGTGATATTTCTGTTAATTTTATGCAATTAGTAAACCAATTACATCATATATCGTTTAGAAAAATATTTTACTCTATCTAACAAACAATGCTTTTACCAACATATGATTCAAAATAGAACTAGTTTGTATGGTTTGATAGCAATAAATACACTACATGATAGTATCTAATCATGTTTGGGAAAAAACCTACACTAAAGGAAGGAGTACATGTCTTTTCTACAAAGAAAAATGGAGACTTTTATGACTTTATCTTTGGAGTAATAACAGGAGTAGACGGAAGAAAACTCGGCATCAACGGAGTAATTGTAAATCCAGTTGGTCTGAAAAACAAGATTGCTCAAGGTAAAACCGGTTCCAGGTCTTCTGAAATTCTTGAACATCCAACACCTGATAATGTTGTCTTGGCTCTAGTTTACAGAGTTGAACATGAGAACTTTGCCGAAGTAATAGATCTGGATAAGGACAAATGTGATATTTTACCACCAAAAGTATATGCGATGCTTGATGGTTGGATTCGAGAATCTCTTCCAGAATTAATCAACAATGTATTGTCATTGCCACCAGGTAATGAACGAGATGAAGCAAAACGCGTTTTAAAACATAGAATGGAAACTCTAGTTGATAAAAATCTAAAAAGAACGCTTTATTCTGTTTGCCGAAGTCTAAAAATTTTAAACTAGAATTTCTGTTTTTGAATATATAATTCACCATAGTTTTATATTATGCCCTAAGAAAATCTCGATACAATGGAATACGTTTATGCTGCTTTACTTCTTCACAAGCTACAAAAAGAAGTTAACGAGGCAAATATCAGCTCAGTTGTAAAAGCATCTGGCGCTACAGTAAATGATGCTCAAGTTAAAGCATTAGTTGCAGCCTTGGCTGATGTTAACATCGAAGAAGCAATCAAAGCCGCTCCAGTCGCAGTAGCAGCAGCAGCCGGTCCGGCAGCCGCAGCACCTGAAGCAAAGAAAGAAGCACCAGTTGATCATAGTAAAACAGAAGAAGCCGCAATGGAAGGACTATCTTCTCTCTTTGGTTAAGAGTACTTTTCTTTTTTAAATTTAATTTTAATTTTTTAACTTACATCAATCTTAATTAACAATAATTTCATTTTGATTTTAATTGGTTGATTTTACGATCTCAGGTCAAGTCTTCATTTACATTCTTGATCTCTTCGGTACGATGGCTTTTGCAGTCACTGGAGCATTCAAAGCAATTGAACACAAGTTCGATATTGTTGGAATTATGCTTCTTGCAACAATTACTGGTGTTGCAGGAGGGACAATCAGGGATATTGTTTTAGGACAATTTCCAAATTCCTTATCAGATCCGGCATACGTAGCAATTACAGTAATCTCTGGCGTTGGCATCTTCTTTCTTTATTCCCATCTGAAAAAACACTGGAATCTATTTTTGAAGTTTGATGCAATCGGGCTTGGAGTATTCTCAATTATCGGTGCCACATTTGCATATCATCTAGTTGGATTGAATCTTTTAGCTATAATGCTTGCAGGAATACTTACTGCAGTAGGTGGTGGTATACTCAGAGATGTCATTGTATCTCACACTCCTATTGTTTTTATCAAAGAGTTTTACATCTCTGCAAGCTTTATTGGAATCTCTGTTTTCTATCTGATGTTGTACTTTGGAGGAGAATTGTACTCTGCAACAGTAATTGGAATAGTCCTTACCACTGCACTAAGACTAGTTGCAATGAAGTTTAACTGGAATTTGCCTAAAGCTAAAGGAAGTTTGGATTAAGCAGGAGCGTAGTCTTTAGCTTTACTTGCAAGAGACTGTGCTTGAGCATTGGCTTTTTGTAATATTTGCTCTTTTGTATCATCTGTCATGAATCCTGATTCTACTGATAATGAACGTGCCTGTTGTGCTGCCTTGCCCAAAATTTGGTTGATGTTTTCTTTGGTAACATATGCTGCTTCAATTGATAGTGATAATGCTTCTTGGTGATATTGTGCAAATGCATTTCTGACAGCTTCTACATCGATTACTAATTCTGCTGATGTATACTTTAGACCTTCTTCCAAGGCTGTATATAGTGAAATTCCTGCCTCTACTGGTTTAATATCTAATTTACCCAAAAGTGCTGCTAATTTTTCATTGATTACTCCGCCTTTCTTTACTGGGGTGGTATCTTTTTGAATCCAAATTGTCCCTTGATCAATTTTTGTTGGAATTCCAGCTTCTTTGAATTCTGTAAGCATTGGACCTGGTGCAATTCCGGTGTTTTTAGCTGGCACTAAAATGTCTACACTTGCAATGTCTCCTCCTCTTGCTGCCATCATAATTTTGTTTTTTGCTAATAACACGTTTAGCTTAAATGGTGACATGTTTGTAAATATGAAAAGACACTGACCTACTAATTCATCTGAGATTCCTTTGATTCCTGGAATATCTGATTTTTCTAATGCTTTTTGTGCAACTCTATCTTTAACGCAAACAAACTCTACTTGTCCTTTGAGTGCTTTTCTTAATGGTAATAATTGTGATGCTCTAACTTTCTCTGTCTTTACAAGTGCGACTACTTTGTATTTTTTTGGCATCTCAATTAATTGCTGATACATTACAGTTTTTCTTTTTGGATATTGGGTTCTATTCTCATGCATGTTTCTTCTTGACCTCTTCGATTTGTTTTACTGGTTTGCCCATTGTGGTTTTGATGATTATTCTTTTGAGATTTTTTTCTCCGTTTGGTAATTTTTTCTCTACTGCACTAATCACTGCATGTGCATTAATTGCTAAATCTGCATTATCCATTGACTCGTCTCCAATTTTACATGACATTGCCAATGTTGCTCTTGCTCTAACCTTGATAGATGATCTAAATCTTGTTAGGAATGCTTCAATTGATGCGTTAAATGGAACTGGCGTTGGCATTTTTCCTCTTGGACCTAAAAGTTGACCCAAGACTTTACCGACTACTGGCATGATTTGAGTATCTGCCAAAAAGAAATCATATTTGTTAATGAATTTTCTAGATGTTCTTTTATCTGCTGCAAATTTGTCTAGTTCCGCAGACCCTACAACTGCATCTGCTTTAGCCTCTTTTGCTTTTTGACCCATGTCTCCAGTTGCCATTATGCATACTGTTGCAGGTGAACTAGTTTTTGGGAGTTGAACTACTTCGTTTAGTGCAAAGCCCTTTTTTACATCAATATCTTTGAATACCATAATTAATTCCACAGATTGCTTGAATTTTCTCTGTTTAGTGCCTTCTTTGGCTTTCTGAATCATTTCCGCGATTTTTGCCTCTGTGATCATTATGAGGCTTTTCGAGAAAGCCTACTTAAAATCGTTTAGAGCAGCAAATTATGAATCGTATTTTATTTTAAAAATTTACACTTTTTACTGCTGATAATTGTAATTCTGAAGTAAAATCATTGTTAAACTTACATTTATTAAATCACAATCTCAATTTCCGAACACATTGCAGAAATTTGATGAATTAGATATGAAACTGCTATTTGAATTAACTAAAGACGGCTCCATTTCTGTTCCTGTACTGTCAAAAAAACTTGGAATCAACGCATCTGTTTTGTATAG
>NZ_AHJG01000033.1:0-691 GCF_000241145.1 Candidatus Nitrosarchaeum limnium BG20
AAAGGGTGCATTTTATCTCAAAAATTCAAACGGTGTAGATGTAAATCTAAAGTCATTATCACAAATAGTTGAAGATGAGACAAGATGAAAATTCTGGTTCAAGGAAAGACACAAGGAATTATTCTCAAATCAAACTCTCCAATAAATTTTCTAGGTACAGTTGATAAAAAAACTGGAATTATTAGCGATAAAAATCATGAACTTTATGATAAATCATTAAAGATTCTATTCTTGTTTTTCCATCTGGTGTAGGAAGTAGTGTTGGCGCATATACAATTTATTCGATTAAATCTAATAATACTGCACCACTTGCTATGATTTGTCAAAAAGCAGATCTAACTGTTGCGACTGGATGTGCACTTGCAAACATTCCATTAATAGTAGATGACAAAATATTTTCATCCCTTCAACCAGGAGAAAAGATCTCGATTGACACCGAATCTTCTAATCCTATAACACTTCTCTAATTACTGGACCATTTGGTTTTTCTTCTCTAAAAACAATTCCTTCAAATTTTTGAATTTCTGTTTTTGCGTTTTTCCAATAATCTTTAGGAATTCCAGCTTTTTCACAAGTATGTTCTAAAAATTCTTCCTCATCCCATCCATACTCAATTGGAACTTGTGGCAAGAGTAGTCCTGAATAAAACCCATGCTTTACAATTAATCCATCTCTTCCAACTTTGATCTGT
>NZ_AHJG01000032.1:0-824 GCF_000241145.1 Candidatus Nitrosarchaeum limnium BG20
GAACAATCGGAAGTTTCCCAAATTTCTCTTTCCCCATTTGCACCAATGCAATTGCTGCAGGATGAGATGACATCTGTTCAATACTTGCAACATTTCTCAATAGAACATCATAGTTTACTCCATTCAGAGTAATGATCTCATCTATTGTTGGAGTTCCAAGTGTTATAGTACCAGTCTTGTCAAAAACTGCAACTTTTGATTTGCCAACTTGTTCTATTGCAGCTCCTGTCTTTACAATAATTCCTCTTTTTGCAGCTCTACTTATTCCACTAATAATAGCAGTAGGAGTTGCAAAGATCAATGGGCATGGAGTTGCAACTACTAAAACTGCTAAAACAGTTTCAGGATTTTTTGTGATAAACCACCCCAATACACTAATGACAATTACAATTGGTGTAAACCATACTGCATATTTATCAGCAAGTCTTTGAATAGGTGCTTTCTCTTGCTGAGCTTTTCGTACCAGTTGTACAATTTTTGAATATTGACTATTGACACTTGTTTTGCTACATGTGATCTTAAATGCATCTCCAACATTAACAGTACCACTAAAAACAGCATTACCGGATGTTTTTATTTTTGGCAATGGTTCTCCAGTTAATGCAGATTCATCAATTTCTGCAGTCCCTTCTAGAATTATTCCATCCACTGGGATTAAATCTCCAGAACGTACTAAAAGCACATCATCAATTTGGACATCTTCGACTTTGATTTGTTTTATATCTCCATCTTTTTGTAAATTTGCTATTCGTGGAGATCTTGCTAATAATGAATCTAAGGAAAAAGATGCTTTTCTAAATGCATGATCTTCTAATGCACTCCCG
>NZ_AHJG01000031.1:0-825 GCF_000241145.1 Candidatus Nitrosarchaeum limnium BG20
CGGCAGTGCATTAGAAGATCATGCATTTAGAAAAGCATCTTTTTCCTTAGATTCATTATTAGCAAGATCTCCACGAATAGCAAATTTACAAAAAGATGGAGATATAAAACAAATCAAAGTTGAAGATGTCCAAATTGATGATGTGCTTTTAGTACGTTCTGGAGATTTAATCCCAGTGGATGGAATAATTCTAGAAGGGACTGCAGAAATTGATGAATCTGCATTAACTGGAGAACCATTGCCAAAAATAAAAACATCAGGCAATGCTGTTTTTAGTGGTACTGTTAATGTTGGAGATGCATTTAAGATCACATGTAGCAAGACAAGTGTCAATAGTCAGTACTCAAAAATTGTACAACTGGTACGAAAAGCTCAGCAAGAAAAAGCACCTATTCAAAGACTTGCTGATAAATACGCAGTATGGTTTACACCAATTGTAATTGTCATTAGTGTATTGGGGTGGTTTATTACAAAAAATCCTGAAACTGTTTTAGCAGTTTTAGTAGTTGCGACTCCATGCCCATTGATCTTTGCAACTCCTACTGCCATTATTAGTGGAATAAGCAGAGCTGCAAAAAGAGGAATTATTGTAAAGACAGGAGCTGCAATAGAGCAAGTCGGTAAATCAAAAGTTGCAGTCTTTGACAAGACTGGTACTATAACACTTGGAACTCCAACAATAGATGAGATCATTACTCTGAATGGAGTAGACTATGATGTTCTATTGAGAAATGTTGCAAGTATTGAACAGATGTCATCTCATCCTGCAGCAATTGCATTGGTGCAAATGGGGAAAGAAAAATTTGGGAAACTTCCAATTGTTAG
>NZ_AHJG01000030.1:0-6764 GCF_000241145.1 Candidatus Nitrosarchaeum limnium BG20
TCTGAAACAATCTGTGCATCTACTGCTTTTGTCCTAGGTCCACCTTCTTTGATAACGTGGGGTATTACATTAAGACAGGTAACTTCACCTTGTGTGAAGCTTGCCAATGTTAAGGCTCGATCTAATGCCTCAAAGGATTTTTTTGAACCATCTATAGGAACTAAGATTTTATGTAATTTATCCATAATACACAGCCAAAATATTGACTATATTAAATCCAATCTAAAATATCAATTTCAATACTACAATAAATTAGATAAAATAACTTCTCTACATTTTTGAAAAATATGTGTAAATACATTTGATTTTTACATTGTTCTGATGTAAGCAGAGTAAATTAATCACATTTTATTTAAAATTTAACTGGTTTTTGACTCTACTAACAAATTCATAATACTTTGATTAGTTACAATTCCAACTACGCTGTCAGTTTTAGGATCAATTACAGGAATGATATCAAAAGGATGAGAATTCATCTTTTGAATTACCGAATAAAGATACTCATCAGGAGATGCAGTATGGAATTTTGTATACATTGCATCTGATATTTTTATTACATCAAAAGTCTTTTTGTGGAATCTATTAATTTCACGTTTTGAGATAATTCCAACAAGTTTGTTATTTTCATCCATTACTAGACATATCTTCTTTCCCAATTCAGTTTTATCAAGAAATTCTTTGATGGTTACATTTTGTGTTGTTTTTAGATAATCTGTGACAATTACTGCAATTGCAGGCACATCAGAGACTACTCTTCTAAAATAGACAGGAATCAACCCCAATTCCAGTGTGCCAACTTTGACATGAATGATTTTCTTTAACTTACGTTGTAGTTCAACACTAGAAATTATCATAATTATTAGTGTTCCAAGTACCAACAATGAAAATAATTCATCGCTCAACATTGCAACCTGTAACAGTGACAACATCAATGCCAAGTCTACTGCACCTTTGGCCATTACGCCATAGGCTACGGTTGTTGCAGGACGCATATTTGCAATACGAACTGCAATGTAAGAACCAATAAATTTAACACCAATCATTATTCCAAGAAAGCCAGCTATTATCCAGAGGTCTAGATTGAGAAAGCTGAAACTAAAATGAAGACCTATACCTGCAAAGAATATTGGAATGAAAATACCATGTCCAATTACATTGATACTTTTTGAAATTTCAGAATACTCCACTTTGTTCATTCTGGATACGGCAATTCCTAAGAGAAGCGCACCAATTGCACCATGAATTCCACTAATCTCTGCAAAGTATGCTACGAGTAAAATGATTCCAATTACTATTGAAAAATAAATTTGCTCAGCGTAGAGGTGCTTTCTTATCACTCGGAACACCCTAGGTAAAACAAAGACAGATAGTAATCCTGCAACAACAAAGAAGACAATCATTTTTGCAAATAGCCAGAAAAAGTCAGATACCTGAGGATCTACACTTGAATGAACTTGAATCAATACACTAGTAAGAATGATTGCTATAAATTCTACAATTGCGGTAACGGTAAAAATTTCAAGACCAATTGCAGAGCGGAGTTTTCCTAGATCACTTAGTACCTTAGCTGTAACTCCAAGACTAGATGCTGCAATGACACTTCCAATTGCAAATGCTTTAACAAAATCCATATCAAGTAATAATCCAAATAATCCCGCAACTGTAAATGGAATTAAAAATGCTGCAATGGAACCAGCAAATATTCTTCCTCTCATTACACGAAATAATCCAGATAAGTCAATTTCCTCAAGACCAATTAGGAAAAATAAGAAGAATACACCGATTGAAGTGAAGATTTCTATTTCATCAATAGGTTGAACAAGCGCAAAAAGAGCAGGACCAACTATCACTCCAGCAAGAACATTTCCAATAATTGTAGGTTGATGAATTCTATGCATTAATTCGCCAAATAGTTTGGCTGCAACTATCAATACCGCGAGGTAAAGAATTGCCTCAAAGACCATTATACGACTTTGAAATTGTTCAGCTCTTATCCCTTTCGAACAATCTAGGAAATAACAGAATAATTGTTATAGGAGATAATTAGATTCATTTCAGAATGGAAAAAATAGAGTATGAAGGAATTGTGTGGGCAATTAATCACAATAATCCAGAACCTCTAGTAGAACATGCTCTACACACTTTAGAAATGCATGGAGTGAAAAAAGAAGACATTCAATTAACAGATGCTCCAGACAATGTTAAAGTCGGAGCCATCGTAGTTGAGATTTGGCCTTATCATCTAGATGTTGCAAGAGTAAGAACTATCCGCAATGAATCCTTTATCAGCGGCACTGTTATGACAATTGAGTTAAAATTAGATGGCGAAGGGAACTATACAGATTAGTTTTGAAAAAATCAAAGAAACAAAATATAATCATCGCATCAATTGCCATTACCATTTTACTAGGCATAGTTGGCTACAATTATTCATATGATCAAACTCGACAAAAAGGCCTAAAATTTGGCAACGAACTTTCCCAAATTCAAGACGAGGTAAAGCAGTTACAAGTTGAATTTGATTCAAATGTAAAACAATGGAAAGAGGGAGATATGAGTCAACAAGAACTAGAAAAATTTTCAAAGGAACATATTGAAAAAATGCAAGATGTGATTTTAAAATATGATGGGTTGACACCACCAGAGTCATTTGCACCATCGGTAAAACTATTCAAGATTTCAACACAGGCACAGCTAGATAGTGATAAAGAGTTCATTGAGTGGATTAAAACAAACGATGAAGCGCATAATATTAGATCAGATTCATTGTTACAAGAATCATTTGAGTATGAAATGTCTGCGTTGGCAGAATTCAATGCAGCTAAAGCAGGATTAAGATAGACTTTAAAAGAATTTTAAAATTACAACAAACCAAGTTTCTGCAACAAATCCAATGTAGGAAAGATTTCTTTTAGAATTTCATTTTTCTCTAACGGGGTAGGTTCAGAGAAAGCAATTGGAAATGTAATTGTAAGCATATCTTGATCAGTGTGAGAGATTCTAATGGAATGGACATTATTGTTAGTTTTTGCGATAAAGTCTTTCCATTTTTTTAGATGTTCTCCAACACGAATAACATGACTCTCTAATTCACCAATATCAATATCCAGATCAGTATCAAACAGTCCAAATTTAACAAGGGGAATCATCAATAAACCTCCTGGAATTTTATCATGGTTTTTTAACATTTGAGCAATAATTTCTGTCGAATTTGCTTTAGGAAATATTTCTCCATAATCAGGATCAAAATATCCTGCTATGAGTTTGTTAGAATCAAATATTCGAAAATACTCGTCATCTAAATCTAATTTCCACATTAACTAGCCATGAATAGCATAAATAAATAACAATTTACCAATGAGAGTTAAATAAACAAAAGATAAATGAAAAAACAATGGAATTTCCAAAGAAAACAAAGACTTTATCGACAGTTTAATCGATTATTACATTAGCGAATCAGAATCATACAGACAAATGCTGAAAATTTTGTTCCTGAGGTAGAATCAGTGTCAGATACTGCGTTTGGAATCATCACAGGCTGCGTATATTCTGGATTTTTACAGGCTTACCAAAACCAGCAGCAAACTCCAGGATTGGAAGACATCAAAGAGTTTAATCGGATTATCAAGAGACGAGCACCTTTGATAAAAAAGGCAGTACTCAAACCTGCAGAAAATCAACAAAAAACTAGTTCAAATTAAAAGAAAAAATCAAAGTTTAATTTGATTTCAGATTATCAAAAGATATGAAAGTAGACGGAAGTAAAATCATATTTGTTTTGGGTGTGGCATCTGCAGTGGCAACTGCAGTAATTGCAATCTATTTTTCAATACGTTGATAAATCATCACATATCACAATAATTATTGTCAGCAACTGATGAATTTAGAATTACGCAAATAGTAGACAACGGACATATTATTCAAATCACACTAATTGAAAATGTCTCAACTGAACCGATTTCACAAAAACAAATGATAATAGATAATGTTTCAAAAACATTAGATGCAGATACAAAAGAGCAAGTTATGCCATTATTGGAGGCAATTTTACAAGCCCAACCAACAATCAACATCAACAGCTATCAACAAGCACAGATGTCAATTACAATGCCAAGATCAAGATATGAAAGCATGGGCAGACCGCAGGTTGGAAGTGTAATGGCTGTAAATCTGAAAAAACTTTAGAGATTCAAGTTTATTTCAGGGATTGATTGTAGAGGCAATGAGCAAGTAAAATCCTTACAAACAAAAACAGATGTCTTTTCACTAAAAGTCTTACCTGCAAAAAATTGAAATTTAGCAAGTTTGTCTAGTTGTTCTTTATTATGTATTGTAACTAAAATAGATTCAGGTAAAAATTTAGAGTGAAGAAACTTTGTAATCTCAGAGTTTTCAGGATTGATAATGGTGATTTCAGTTGGTTTTTGTAGGTATGTGTAAATTGTATTTAGAAGATAGCCAAATCCAAACGGATTTTCTGCTGCAATTTGAGCCTGAGATTCCATTATTTGAGTTGCGATTTTCAAGAATTTCTCATCATGAGTAAGATGATACAATCTGAGCATCACACTACATGAAACTGAATTACCAGATGGTAGGGACAAATCATAATTGCTTTTTGGACGAATAATTAATTTTTCATGGTTATCGGATGTCATAAAGAAGCTGCTACTTTCGGAATCCCAAAAGTGATCAACGAGGTAATTTCCTAACTTTAAAGCCAGGTCCAAATATTTGGATTCTGGTTCAACCTCAAATACATCAAGCAACGCATTTGCAAAATAAGAATAATCTTCAAGGTATCCATCAATTTTTGTGATTCCATTTTTTGATGTTCTCAATAATTTATCATTAATGAGAAGGGTTGTCTCTATAAAGTGAACACAGTTTTTTGCAGCATCTAAATATTTTGTGTCACCTGTAACACCATATCCTTTTGCAAATGCAGTTATCATCAATGCATTCCAAGATGTCAGTATCTTATCATCAAGACCTGGTGCAACTCGCATAGAACGAGATTTTAATAATTTTTGAGAGCACATAGTAAGAATTTTTTTGATTTTCTCTTCAGGCATTCCAAAATGAAAAGAAACTGCAGAGATATTGATATTATTGCATAAGATGTTGTTACCTTCCCAGTTTCCACCATCAGTAACGTCATAGTATAAACAAAATAAATCAGCGTCATCTCCCAAAATCACTTTGATATTACTTTTCTTCCACACGTAGAATTTTCCTTCTACCCCTTCAGAATCTGCATCATATGCAGAATAGAATCCACCATTTTTTGCAGTCATTTCACGTAGCACAAAATCTAATGTTTTGTTTAGAACTTCAAGATAGAATGGGTCTTTGGTAATTTGATATGCCTCTACATAATTTACGGGAATCAAGGCATTATCATAAAGCATCTTTTCAAAATGAGGAACCAACCACTTTGCATCTGTAGAATATCTGTGAAATCCTCCACCAATCTGATCAAAGATTCCACCCCTAGCCATTTTATTGAGAGTTTTAAGCGCAAATTCATTGAATTTTGATAGTCCCGTTAGTTTTGCATAACGAAACAGAAATGAGATATTGGCGGCATTGGGAAATTTTGGTGCAGAACCAAATCCACCGTATGAGGCATCACCAAGTTGAAACAAGTTCATAGCTGCTTCATCCAAAATAATCTTGTCTAACTTTGAAGATACTTTTGACAGTTTCTGTTTTTTGAAGTGCAACAAGAAAATTATCTGCCGATTTTTCAATGTCTTTTGGTTTTTCTTTCCAAGCTTGTGCTAGTTGTCTGCAGATACTTCCAAATCCAGGACGTCCATAAGAATCCAATACAGGAAAATAAGTTCCAACATAGAATGGTTTTTGATAAGGAGTTAGAAATACACTAAGAGGCCAACCGCCTTGACCGGTTGCAATTTGGCAAACTTTTTGATAGATATCATCAAGGTCGGGTCGTTCTTCCCGGTCAACTTTGATGTTTACAAAATTCTCATTCATGAATTTTGCAACATCTTCATTTTCAAATGATTCGTGTGCCATCACATGACACCAATGACATGCGCTATACCCCACACTTAGAAATATTGGTTTGTTTTCATCTTTTGCCTTTTTTAGAGATTCTTCATTCCATGCATACCAGTCAACTGGGTTGTGTGCATGTTGTAATAGATATGGACTAGTTTCATTTTTTAGTCTGTTTTCTGCCACAACATACAATATTCCTTTTGCTATTTGTATCTAATTGGAATCTAGTAGAATATTCCCTTGCCTTCTTCTAGTTCGTAGATTCGAACATTGATTTTATTTAATAGTTTAACTTTGGATTTTTGTGCCTTTTTATCATGGCTGTAATCTTTTTTTTCTACCAACTCTTGCAATCTCTTTAATTGAACCAAAGTAAGTTTTTTGAATTCATTTTTTGAGCTAGATATGATTTGTAATAGTTTTACACGCTCTCGATCCTCTGCGGTTATATCTTTGGACATATTTCAGTATGGAATAGGTTCTTTATTTTTCTAATGAATAAGTATGCAAATAATCACATGTATTTCAGGGAACAAAATGACACAGATAAGCATGAAAATTCGATATATTTAGCTAGGACATAATAACAAAAGTCAATTCATGATACAAAAATATGATCAGATACGATTGGGCTATGTATTTGCAATAGTATCGGCCATAACATTTGGTTCAGTATCAGTATTAGCAAAACCACTAGTATCAACAGTTGATCCTATTTTACTTGCATCTCTAGTTTA
>NZ_AHJG01000029.1:0-502 GCF_000241145.1 Candidatus Nitrosarchaeum limnium BG20
TGTTGATCTAAACCTTTGATAAATTTTCCCAATATCCCATGAAGATCGTAGCAGACATCACCTGTCTGGGCAGCGAAGAGATCTTCACCGTCAGTAAATGCAGCGCTCAAAGTTTGATTGAAAAGATATGACTGGTATGCCTGGACATAAAATCGCCTTAAATTGAGAGGTACAGCGTGTATTGCTTTTTGTGCATCATCATGATCAATCATTTCTTGCAGTACTATTCTTTCAATGTCCATCTGAGGCGGAACTTGATTGAGATATTTTTTGTAATTTGATTTATCGACTAGTTTTTCTCTAATCTCAGTGTTTTCTTTAGAGTCATACCTGGAGGTAAATGAAACGATTAACTCAACTGCCTTTTTGAAATCACGTCGTAAAAGAGCCTTTCCTATTAGATGTGTAACGGGTCTTTTCGAGCCAAATCTCTGATAACCATAAAAATTTAGAATTTTTTGATAGTCAACAAACTCAGATAGTCTATCTTCGCAATCAGAAA
>NZ_AHJG01000028.1:0-3311 GCF_000241145.1 Candidatus Nitrosarchaeum limnium BG20
ATACAATTTTAAATTATTTTTTGTATGGTGATTTGGAATTCTGTGTATTTCTGCTTGTATTAATGAGTCTCTAATGCTATCTCTGTGTTGCATGAAGGGATTTTGCCTGACTCTTTTTTGAATTCCTCAATTAATTGCATTTGACGCTCTTTTGGCTTATCTGTAAATTCTCGCTGATATGATGAAGTTTTTTGTTTACATTCATTACCTTCAAACCCAGTATCTACATATTTTGTGAATGTTTTTTCCAAATTATCACTCTCTCCAATGTATATGACATCTTTGTTTCTGTTATACAATACATATACACCTGGAATCGCTTTGACAAATTTGGCACTTTCTAGCCAAACTCTCATTTTATCTTCCAATAACTCCATGATATTTTATGATCTTACTGATATTAAACTACATTGCATAATCTTGATAACACTAGAACCTTCATACTTTTAATAATAAAGAAAAACAGATTCAATCCTGTCCCTTTTAGAAAAATTCCCTGAGCAATTTTCTCCTCGAGGTATTCAAAAAGAGATCCTCTCTGAGATTGAAGAGAAACTGAAATCAGGCTACAAGAAAATTATTTTATGTGCTCCAACTGGAGTGGGAAAATCTCTCGTTGGTGCTACAGTATCTCAATATTTTGATAGCTCTTTTACCATCACTGCATCAAAACATCTTCAAGATCAATACATCAAAGACATCCCATTTCTTAAGCCTGTCAAAGGGAAACAAAATTTTCCATGTCTAAAAATGATGGAATCTGAAAAAGTGGATAATCCTAGAAGAGCCATGAGATGGGGATTAACATGTGATAAAGGACAATGTCAAGAAAGAATCAATAAAAATGGAAAAGAAATAATCGAAGTTTGTAAATTCAAACCAACTATAAAACAAGTTGATGAACATACTCAAGAGGCAAACTCTTGCCATTACTATCTGCAAAAATATGATGCATTAGTATCAAAACATTCTCTATGGAACTATCATGCATTTTTTCAAATAATGAAATTCAACAGAAAACTCTTTGAAGATTATCTTAATCGTAAAGTGTCTATCTTTGATGAGGCTCATAAGATAGAAGACCAAATAATGCAGTTTATTGGATTTGACATTTTTGGAGGTCAGGTTGAAGAATGTAATCTAAATTCTGAAAAATATGATTTCACAGACTTGGATTCTATGATTCAGTTAATCGATGATATTTCATATGCATATGCCAAAAAAATCAAAGATATCAAAGAAAGTAGCTCATATCAAAATGAGCCTGATTACGAATCTGTTACAAGATTAGAGAGAAGATATGATAGAGCCGCTCAGGCTAAAATCGATATTCTTACTAACAAGAATAACTTTGTTGTTAACGATCCTGTTCAGGACTTAAATGGAAATTTTAGAACTATCTCAGTAAAGCCTATTGATGTTTCCACCTTCGCTAATTCCTTTTTTACAACTGAATATCAAATATTCATGTCGGCAACAATTGATAAATTTAGTTTTTGTGAAAATATGGGTTTGAGACAAGATGATGTTGCCTTTATAGATACTCCGAAATCCCCTTTTCCAATTGAACATAGGCGAATTGATCTTTTAAACATTAAGCGATTAAGCTATGGTTCAACAGAAGATGATGAGATTGAAGTGATTAAAACAATCGACAAAATAATGGATGAGCATTCTGATGAACGTGGTTTGATATTGACATCTTCAATACCGCGTTGCCAAAAAATTCTGCGATATCTATCCCCAAAAAATACTCGACGAATTAGAATTTGTCACAGCTATAACAAAGATGGTAAAACTCAGGATGAAATTATTTTAGAGCACGCATCTGATCCTACAGGGGTATTACTTTCGTCATCATTGTGGGAAGGCGTTGATCTTAAAGATGATTTATCTCGATTTCAAATTATTGCCAAAGTTCCATATCCAAACTATAAAGAAAAAAGGACAAGAGCAAAAATGGATAAATTCCCTTTATGGTATACTTCTCAAACTTTAACTAAATTACTTCAGGGATTTGGACGTTCAATTAGGAGTGAGGATGATTGGGCAAGAACATATGTTTTGGATACTGCAGCAAATAATGTATTTTTCAAGGCACAAAAAATGATTCCACGTGCATACTATGATGTTTTAGGAATAGAAAATCTTTAGACTACAGTATAAAAAAAAGTAAATCTTTCATAATGTGAACTGCTATTTTACTTCATTTGAAATCCACCTCTCAAATCATATTAACTGACGGATGTGTTTGGTAACAATGGATATGTATCAGAGAGAACCTAGTCTAATTATGCAAGAAAAAACATTAGCATTATTGAAACAGGATATTTTAACATGTTGGGATGATTTGAAAGAGAGTGATTTTGAGAATAATGGATTCTTAAAAGAGCTTAATGCATGTGTTGGCTATTACAATGAGTATAAGCGTGGACAATCAGTGAAAACAATAAAAAATTGAAGACAGAAATTTGTTTTGATTGTTATAACATAATGAAAAAATTAGAAGAACGTATGGATAATACTATGAGATTTTTTTTGGATTTGTGAATCATGTGGTAAGAGAAAATACGATGAATCTGAGTAAGAAATGATAATTTTTACAAAATAGAGTTACATAGTACGAACACCTAATAGAATCATGTATTCTCCACCGCCTTATTTTCATAGCAAAAGCTGTTCAGATTGTATAAGAATGAAATGTTGTAAAGGCTGTGGTTGTGATTGCCACTTCCATCTTAAGATTAGTTTATGATAATTCAGGCACAAAAAGAATTAAATGATTTATGTCTCCTTTATTTATGATGAACTGCCTATTACATTATGATAACAAAAGAACAAAAATTAGAAATCTTTGAAAAAACAATTTCCTATCTTAGAAAAAAATTCGTTGAATCAAATAAAGAATACCACTCTGAGCAGTATCGAAAACTACCTTTAGACTAGAGTTTAGAATCTAATCTTCTTCTGATTCCTTATCTACGCTTTCAAAAGTCATTTCCTTTTTTTGACATGACTCGCATTTTTCCATTATGCCAAATTCATTTTTGAACTTGCCTTTACCGTCACATCTAAAACAAGTCATAAATTCTCTACACCGATTATCGACTTAAAGATTCAGGCATAAAATATCTTATATTATTCCCAAAAAGGAGAGACCTCTGAAGAGAACGATATCTCACAGAGTCATCTGTGTTAAGTGATCTTCTCTTAATTGCTTAATGTGATTCTGTGTGTGCAAAATATTCGTGCTGTTTTATTTTTTGAAAATACCTGTGTTTTCTTACAATTCACTTTCCTAGTTCTCTAGG
>NZ_AHJG01000027.1:0-9911 GCF_000241145.1 Candidatus Nitrosarchaeum limnium BG20
TTTTCTAGCTGCCTTCTTTACTGGTTTTAGCACTCCTGATGAATTCTTTGGATTTTCTATTGCTGCCTGAGCTGCTGCAATTATCGCAATAGGTATTCTATGTGGTGATGCACTGACATAACTTAGGTTTGTTTTGTGACAAAATTTGATTGAACTTGGATCTCCTCCATGTTCACCACAAATTCCGATCTCCATATTTGGTTTAATGCTTCTTCCGGCAGTAATTCCAATTTTCATTAAACTTCCAACTCCATTTACATCAATTGATTGGAAAGGATTTTTCTCTAAAATTTCTTTATCCATGTATTCTGGCAAGAATTTTCCTTCTACATCTTCTCGACTGAAACTAAATGTTCCTTGTGTAAGATCATTTGTACCGAAACTAAAGAATTCCGCCGTATTTGCAAGTTCGTTTGCAGTCAATGCAGCTCTGACCACTTCGATCATTGTTCCAAAATTAATTTTTAATTTCATGTTGTGTTTTAACTCCATTTCTTTTTTGATAGCATCATAGATTTTTTTAATGTGGTTTAATTCTGCAATACTGCTAATTTGTGGAATCATTATTTGTGGATGTGCGTCTACTTTGTTTTTGGCTAGTTCTGCTGCTGCCTCAAACACTGCCCTAATCTGCATCTCATAAATTTCTGGATATGTAATTCCAACTCTGACCCCTCTATGTCCCATCATTGGATTAATTTCAGCTAAATCTCTTGCCCGCTTTAGTAGAATCTTTGCTTTTTCCAACTCACTAGTATCATTTTTCTGTTCTAACTTGTGAATTTTTTCTGCCAACTCCTCTGGATTTGGTAAGAATTCATGTAGTGGTGGATCTAATAATCTAATGGTTACAGCATATCCTTCCATTGCTTTTAGAATTTCAATGAAATCACTTTTTTGTAATTCTCCTAATTTTGTCAATACTTTTTTTCTCTCTTCAATATTTTCAGCCATTATCATTTCAACAAACAATCCAATTCTGTCACTTCCGTTGAACATTCTTTCTGTTCTGCAGAGTCCAATTCCTTGCCCTCCAAACTCTCTTGCTAATCTTGCCCCTTCCGGCGTGTCTGCATTAGCTCTGATGCCTATTTGCTTCACTTTTTGAGCCCATTCTAGAATTGTTTTAAAGTCTTCTGTGATTTTAGGTTCTATTGTTGGAATCTCTCCAAGATAAACTGAACCAGTACTACCGTCTATAGTAATTGCGTCACCTTCATGTACTACTCTTCCATCAACACTGCATTGTTTATTGTCATAATCAATTCTCAAATCTGAACATCCAACTATGCATGGTTTACCCATTCCTCTTGCAACCACTGCGGCATGTGATGTTTTTCCACCTCTGCTAGTAAGAATTCCAACTGATTCAAAGAATGCTGGAACATCTTCCGGTTTGGTTTCTTCTCTAATTAAAATAACTTTAGCTCCGTTCTCCCCCATTGCTGTTGCTCTTTTAACATCTAACACTGCTATTCCACTTGCAGCTCCAGGTGACGCTGCAATTCCTTTAACTAGAAATGTGTAATTTTTAATTGATTTTGAATCAATAGTTCTATGTAACAACTGTTCTAATTGTTCTGCTTGTAATCTAGTCAGTGCTCTGTTTTTATCAATTAATTTTTCATTGACCATATCCACTGATGTTTTTACCATTCCAACTGCGTTCATCTTTGCATTTCTTGTTTGTAGTAAGTAGAATTTTCCTTGTTCAATTGTGAATTCTATGTCTTGTGGTTCTTTGTAATGCCTTTCTAATCTTTCACACGTTTCTTCTAATTGTTTGTATGATGATGGCATCTCAATTTTCATATCGTCAACTGGTTTTCCAGTTCTAACACCTGCAACAACATCTTCGCCTTGTGCATTTACTAGATATTCACCAAATAGGTGTCTTGTTCCATCTCCTGGATTTCTGGTAAACACCACTCCTGTAGCACTATCATTTCCCATGTTTCCAAATGCCATTGAAACTACGTTTACTGCAGTACCGTCTGCAATGTCCTTTGTAATGTTATTTCTTTCTCTATATACAACAGCTCTTTCCCCCATCCAACTTCCAAAAACTGCTTTAATTGCTAATTCTAATTGTTCAAATGGATCTGAAGGAAATGCGACTCCTGTATGTTTTTCACATATTTTTTTGTATTCTGAAACTACTGCCTTTAGAGATTTTTCATTTAATGCACTATCTGCCTGAACAGCTTGGTTTAATTTTGCATTTTCTAAAACCATGTCAAATTTTTTATCTTCAACACCAAAAACCACTTTGCCAAATAATTGGACAAATCTTCTGTAAGAATCCCATGCAAATCTAGAGTTGTTGCTCTTTTTTGCTAATCCTTCTACTGTTTCATCATTTAATCCTAAATTCAATATGGTGTCCATCATTCCAGGCATAGATATTGCAGCACCTGATCTAACTGATACTAAAAGAGGATTTTCTTTAGAATTCCATTTTTTACCTGTTCTTTTTTCAATCTTGGCAATATTTTTTTTAACTTCAGGCATCAGTGTTTTTGGTAATTTTTTGTTATTCTGATAATATTCTTTACAAACTTCTGTAGTGATTGTAAATCCTGGAGGTACTGGTAATTTGAGTCGGGTCATCTCACAAAGACCTGCTCCTTTTCCACCTAGGAGTTTCTTGTTTTTTCCATCTCCTTCATCATAAAAATAAACTTGTTTCATTTTATCTAGAATATCAAATCAAAATCAGGGGTTTTTAAAGCATTGCCTTGAGATGATATGCGATAGTGTGATTTCGAACTTGTCTAAAATTAAAACTGGAGAAAACGATAAATCCATTCCCGCAAAATCAGTTTTATGGTAAAACCGATCCCAGATGGATATCATACTGTTACTCCTACGTTAACCATACATGGTGCATCTGAAGCAATTGAATTTTACAAAAAAGCCTTTGATGCAAAAGAGGTTTACAGATTTCCTGGACCTGATGGTAAATCAATCATGCATGCAGAAATAAGAATTGGCGATTCTGCACTTATGCTTTGTGATGAAATGCCTGAAATGGGATGTTTGTCACCAACATCTACAGGTGGACCAAGTGGTGCGATATACCTGTATGTTAACGACGCTGATTCTGTTTTTAATAAGGCCATTTCATCTGGTGCAAAATCTTTGATGCCTATGATGGATGGTTTTTGGGGTGATCGTTTTGGAATTCTTTCAGATCCTTTTGGTCATAGATGGACTGTTGCAACTAGAAAAAAAGACATGAGCTTGCAAGAAATACAAAAAGCTGGTATTGAATTTATGAAAGGACAATATTAGTTATCTTTTTTTGGTTATGATCAACAATTACAACTAGGTTTTTTCTTTGTATGTGCTTTAATCATGTGACGTAACATACGTTCTGTTTCTGAAAACTCCATGCCACATTCTCTACATTTTGTTTCTACGATGATTTTTTCTTTGTTGAAAAATTTCATAAATTTGATTTTTATGATTATATTAAAAACGTTTGTTCAAAATTAATTTTTATTTTAATTGAATATGTCTCATTTAACACAAAATAAGAGATAATCTTAAGTGATTAGAAATACTATCTAATTATGGTAAAAGTCATAATACATGCTATGAAAGACGGACCTTGCATAGTTAATGTGGATGGCACAAAAATTGCGGCATTGTGCAGATGCGGTGTATCAAACAAAAAACCTCATTGTGATGGTTCACACGCAAAGATTAGTTTCAAAGCTGATGAAGCAAAGATAGAATCTTAGATTTTAACCCTCATTTCTTATCTTTTTATTTTGTTTATAATTTGAAATGTTTGTGGTGATTTTATTTATTTTTTATAATTAATATGAGATAGAATTTCTGCGTAATAATCCATTCCCATTTGAACAAAGTCATTTAATGTTTTCATTCCTGTTACCATCATGTCAAATTGGGTTTTTCTAAAATTTGTGTAAATATCAATATTTGATATGGTGGTTTCAGTAAAGTCATTCCAGAATTTATCTGCCGCAATCAAAGTTTTTTCATCCAATCCAAGATTATCAAAAAAATTCTTTTCAGAAATATAACATGTCCCAAAAATTTCTTCAAGTGAATGAAGATATTCATCATAATAATTTGAATACATCTGAACGTAGATAGGTGTTTGAGTTTCATATTTTCTGATTATTTTTACTGTATTGTTTTTTAACAAATCACAAACAGAAATTGAATTGTTTTCAGATTCCTTGTGTTGTGTGATTAATTTATTGCTCATTGCTATGTTTATTTTGATTAGTGTTGTGTGTTGTATGTAGTTGGTTGTTCATTTTGAAAAAGTATCTGTTTTTAGGCTTATTTTTTAGATTCTGAATATGAGTTAATTTTTGAAAAGCATTTGAGTTAATATGATTCTTAATATGTATCACTTTTTTAATGGTGACTTAAATTTTCTCAAATCATCGCTTTGGTAAACTCTTCGATAATTTTTGTCCAATTTTTTGCTTTAATTATTCCGCTGGCAACTAAAATTCCATTTGATCCTAGCTCTAATGCTTTTACAACATCTTGTCCTGAAACAATGCCTGCCCCACAAAGTAGTTTTGTTTTATTTTTTGAACTCTTTACGGCATTTGATGCTTTTACTATGATCTCTGGTTTTTCATTTGATACTGCTTTTCCTGAACCAATTAACTCTGGTGGTTCTATTGCAATATAATCTGGATTAAGTTTTGAATATTTTTTAGCTTCTGCAACATCTTTTACACATACTATTGATATCATTTTTAATTCTCGTAATTTTGAAACAAGTTTAGATATTTCATCGCTTGAAATTCTATGTTCACTGTGATTGATCAATGAACCACTTATTTTGGATTTTTTTAGTAATTCTGGAACTATGAATCCTGTGGTACTTCCAACTTTAGAATTATCTATGTGCTGTGCTAAAATTGGAATCGTACTGTTTGCCACTAGTCCGATTAGATGTTGTGGTGGCGCAATAGCAATTTTTATTTTATATTTTTTTGATATTTTTTCTACAATTTTTACAAATTCAATTATTTTACTTCCAGCTATTTCTTCATAGTTTTTACAATTGATTATGAACATGTATGCTGTGAAACTATGTTCATTTTTTAATCTATTGAAATTTTGGGTATTATCTATTTGATGTGTGATTTACTGATGTATTTTTGATGATTTCTCATATCTTCTTTTCATAAACAGAACTATCATCATAAGAACAATTGCTGCAATGTTAGTTCCTATGATAAATACATCTGAAACTATAATTCCATAAATTAACCATAAAATGGAACCCCCTGAAATAAAGAGCATTAGATATTTTGAAACATCTTTGAGACTCTTGGTTTTGTATCCTTTTATTATTTGGTCTACCCAACCCGACAAAATTAAAACCCCTGCGGCTATTCCGAGTATTGTAAGTAGAGTTCCATCAATTTCCACAATTAATCACTAATTCCAAAAAAATTCGTCTAATCCCGTCTGTTTTGGTTTTCCCAACATAGTTTGAAAATCCAAATCCATTGATGATGTAATTTGATCCAATGTAGATTCCATAAACTCCATGTATTTTTTTGAATCGATCTCTTCTTTTTTTGCCATCTCTAATGGCTTTACTCCTGGTTTGTTTATGATTTTAACATAAGATATCTTATCACCCTTTTTCACTTCTCTGATTGACTCAAGTAATCTTGCTGCACGTATGTGCTGTGGAACTGTTTTGACGTATTCTGATGGTGCTTTACTGATCATGACATTGAATGTTAGATCTTTTAGCGGTATCTCTTTTGATTCCACTTTTTTTTGCACATGTTGCAATTTTATCTGTGATTTCTTTTTTAGCATTCTCAAAATCTGCAACTGTTTGAACTTTTGATAATACATCAAGCAATTCATAAAATAAATTTCTGATAAATGGCGGTGTATGTGATTTTTTTCCAGTCAACCCCTTTACATCCACTGTCCCTGATTTTGTAACTCCGAGATAGTTTTTCTTTCTATTACTTAATACACAATACCTGTAAACTTTGTCAATCTCCAAATCAACTCCATGATCTTTTTTTGCTTGCTCGATTACCGTGTGAATCTGTTGATCTGTTGGCTTTTTGATAAATAATGAATCTGTATCCCCATACAACACTTCTATTCCAATCGCTTCACACTTTTTGATAGTTTCTAAAATTGTAAATCTGCCAATTGCAGTTGTTGCTTCAGCTGCTGGAAGAAAGTAGAGTGGAAATATTTCTGCACCCATTACTCCGTAACTGGCATTCAGAATTACCTTAAGTGCTTGACTGACTACTGTGTATTGTTGTCTTTGATCTTCTGTTAATGTCTCTTTTTTTGAAAGACTCTTGTAATAATTCACTCTCAAATCTCGTAATGATCCAATGATTATTGCAGTTATTCCGTTTCTTTTGGTACATGCCCAGTGATTTGTTTGTGGTATGGTATTTTTCTTACATTCTTCGTGTGAACATCTTACCGTTTCATAAGATATGTTTCTGACTTTGATTATACTAGGATATAGACTTGCAAAATCCATTACCACTACATCAAAATGAATTCCTTCCTTTGGATCAATGACTAATCCTCCTCTGTATTTCTTATCTTTAATTACTGCATCTGATGTGACTCCCTCTGATCTTTTTTCAAGCTCTTCTCTTTTTGGAATTAGTGCATTTCGTTGTCTATGTTCATAATACAATAAACTTCTAATCCACTGAGATACCCCCATTCTGGCAATATCGTCAATTGGCATTCTTCCAATTCTGGATATAATTACCAGTAAATCCATCAAAAGATCCTTGTTGAAACTAGTAAGCTCATAAGTCAGTAACGCATCATTATAACAATAGTTTGCAGTTTGATACAGACTAAGCTGATCAAATTCTAATCCATAGTCTATCTTCTCTTTGTTTAGGAGTGCTTTTGAAACACTATTGAGTGAAAAGTCTGTATACTTTTGACTAAACGCATAGATCTGAAATGATCTATTGGATAAAGTTCTATACAAATCAAGATGTACTCCTTGCTTTAGTGTTGCAGAGTCTTTCATCATATATAGTGGGTTTTCTTCTTTTTTTATTCCAAGTCGCTCTGCCCTATTATACAGATATGGCAAATCAAATTCATCTCCGTTGTATGTTACGACAAAAGGAAATTCTTCAATTATTTTAAATGCATCTAAAATCATCTCTTTTTCTTTATCTTGATCATAAAACACAATTTTGATATTTTTTCCAAGTTCGTTTGTTCCTTCATCAGTGCCTTCTGTTTTTAACACAAAAATCTGATCAAAATCATTTGTTCCTTTTAGCCCAATTGCAGTAACTTTTTTTTCTGCAACCTTTGGGTCTGGAATTCTTCCAATTTCAGCCTCAACTTCTATGTCTACACTCAATCTTTTGATTCTTGGAATTGGCTGATTTAGCAAATCTGCCCAATCTGAAATCAATTCTTTGAATTCTTTTGGGTCAACCATATTCTCACTATCTACTTTATCCCACAACAAACTTTTCAAGGCAAGCTTTACTTCATCTGATATTTCTAGATCATGTGGTTTTATTTTTCCGTCAATGATTTCATAATATTTTCCAACAATTAATGATCTGTCATAAAGATAATTTTCATAATATTTGATATCTGATTCCCAAGTCTCAATTATGTTTCTAATGCTCTTGTCTCCTGTTGTTCCACCAATTGTAAGTGGATCTGCAACTGTAATTTTAGATAGGTTTACTTCTTCATCTTTAATCAAATCATGTCTCTTTACTGATTTGATTTCTAAAATATCGTCTCTTTCTTGTAGAAAAGTCTAATTCATCTGGTGCTAATCTGGAATAACAATATGGTTTGTGTCCTGTTTCATCATTCCATAAAATTAATTTTTGTGATATGGGCTCATAGAATTTTAACACTGCCGTTCTTGTAATGTTATCATATGTTGCAGATACTAACATTGATGGTGGCATTGATGTGATTTTTTCTGTTTCTTTGACGTTAACTTGCATGTGATCACTTAGACCGATTTTTCGTACTCACTTACTAGTTCTTTTGCCCATTTGGTAATTTTGTTTTTATCCATTTGAACAACTTCTACCCCTGCTTCCTTTAGTAACTCAAAATCAGTTTCTGGATAAGAATCAAGACATACAAATTTTTTAATTCCAATTGTGATTGCCATTTTAGTACACTCCAAACATGGGACAAATGTCGTGTATAATATTGCCCCTGCTATTCCAGCTTCAATTCCTAAAATTGCACAATGCATTATTGCGTTAGCTTCAGCATGATTGCAAAGACATCTATCAAGTGATGCCCCTGACTCTATCTTTCCCTCCATTCTTAGCTGACATCGTCTACACCCTCCCTCAAAACAATTTTTGATTCCTGGAGGCGTTCCATTATACCCTGTTGCTAATTGCCTGTTTTTGCGAACAATTACTGCCCCTACTTGTCTAGTCATGCAATTTGAGCGTAGTTTTGCAAGCTCGGCTTGGAGCATAAAGTACTCATCCCAATTTGGCCTCTCAAATGACTTGCTCACACAAATCATGCCTAACTGTTCAATATATTGATTCATGCTTTTCTCGCACGATTTTCTGTTTCTAATTGTCAAAATGTAGACAAACTATCTCTTTTGTGTAATATCTTAAACTCATGTAATTATGATCTTGTTTTATAATTTATACTAGAATCAAAATGACAAACTGGAATAATCCTCAATCAAAAGGAATCTCAGACCATCTTCGTGGATTAAAAAAAGAGGCTCCACTAAAACCAAGAATTCAGAGTTCTCTCGTACAATTAAATCGAACCGTTTCTTCACTTGATTACAAAGTAAAAACTCTAAATGAAAAGGATGCTAAACTATTTAATCGAATTGTAATGGCAAAAAAAAGCCATGATATAACAACTGGAAAAGTTCTTGCAAACGAGCTAGCTGAATTAAGAAAGAATAAAAAAATTCTAACCACCATGAAAGTTTCTTTAGAACAAGTAAATCTTAGATTATCTACAGTGTCTGATTTAGGTGATGCAATGTCTTCTTTAGGACCAATAATGGCAACAATGAATGCATTAAAACCGGCACTAGGAAAAATAATGCCTGAGGTAAGCCGTGAGTTTGAATCCTTGTTTGGAATTCTTAATGACTCTGTCTCTAGTTCCTTTGAAGGAAGCTTTGGTTCTGATACTGTTTCCAACGAAGAAACTGAAAACATACTCAAAGAAGCAGCAGCAGTAGCTGGAACACGTGTTGGTGACAAGTTCCCATCAATTCCTACGGGTATCTCTTCATCCAATTCTATTGGGTTACAATAGGTAATCAATCATCAATAATCTCAAGACATTCAAAATGTGATATGATTAGTATAATTTCTTCTACTCTCTTATTAATGAGCAACATCCTATGGTGTTAGGTTAAGCATTGTTATGTCAAAATTAGCTCCACTCCCCCCAGCACCTGTTTTGATGATCTGTTTTGGTCATTGTGGTATTGGTCTTGGAGCTGAATCTTATAGACGTCTTTTACTTGATGTTGGGGCTGACCCTCTAAAACCAACATTAAATGCAAAAGATGAATCACGAGTTCTAAAGAGATATGGCAGTACAATTTTGAGATTTGCTCCTTCTTAT
The DNA here is from genome assembly GCF_000241145.1 of Candidatus Nitrosarchaeum limnium BG20. Lineage (NCBI taxonomy): Archaea > Thermoproteati > Nitrososphaerota > Nitrososphaeria > Nitrosopumilales > Nitrosopumilaceae > Nitrosarchaeum > Candidatus Nitrosarchaeum limnium. Next base: position 9,628 of record NZ_AHJG01000027.1, read on the forward strand.
GGCGGTAATGACATCCCACTAATCCCTCGAGCATTACTTGTTGATTTGGATCCTCGAGCTGCTAATCTTATCTTACAATCATACCCTGATCTTTTTGCATTACGTGATCAACATGTAATTCATGGTGCCGGAGGGGCTGCAAGAAACTGGGCAGAAGGGAAGACGCGATTTTTAGAAGAAATGAAGACTAAAGTTGATATTAAAAAACAATTATCTGCAATTTCTCCAGAACCTGTAAGGGGATATGTTGTTCCATTTGCTATGGGTGGTGGAACTGGAAGTTC
>NZ_AHJG01000026.1:0-11383 GCF_000241145.1 Candidatus Nitrosarchaeum limnium BG20
TTTGAACCCTCGACCTTTGCGGGATTTCTCCATACGCAGTGTGAGTGCGTCATCCTAACCACTAGACAACCGGTCCAACAAAATTACAAAACAAGCGTCTTTTTTGCCTTTAGGTTTTGTATATCATGATAACCTTGGGCTTTTCTACTAAAAATCTGCAAACTAAACATGTCTTTACAGGAATTTGATGGATTGGTAGAGAGAATGCAATTGGCATTTGACTATGCTGCAAATTTAGGACAATACATCGAAGCTGCCAAAGTGCTTTACCAAATGAATGACCAACTGCCTGATGATCTACAATTGAGTCTTGAAGAATTAGAAAATGAAAGTATGGTGAGACAATTTATTTCCCAATATCAACCAAAGATAAGATCTGCAATTGTTGAATATAGACAGAGATTGATGAATTTTTAATTCTACTTTTTGACGCCCAAGTTTCTGTTCTTTAGTCTCAAGTATGGATTTCTACATTTTCTGCATCTAGATGCATTAATGTCGTTTCTACATCCACAGTTAAAGCATATTCTCATGACTAGACGAGCTGCTTGTGCAATTCGTTTCTTCTCAGGGTCTGTAATAGGCATTTAATTTTCTCCTTAATCTCTCTCTTTTATTCTAATCGGATTGCTGCATCTTTCCTGCTAGTAGAACTGGTACTTGTGATGGTCTTTTTGCTACAGGTATGTTTGCTTTGTTAAACATTGAAACTTTAGATTCTGCCGAACCATAAGTTCCCATAACTATTGCTCCTGCATGGCCCATTCTCTTCTCTTTTGGAGCTGCTCTTCCTGCAATGTATGCTACAGTTGGTTTTTTGAATCCAATATCGATAATTCGCTGAGCCAAAATTTCTTCAGAATCCCCTCCGATTTCTCCTACTACTACCAATCCTTCAAGGTCTGGGATGTCTTTTACCATCTCAAAAGCATCAATCATTCTAGTCCCATTTATTGGATCACCGCCAATTCCAATTGTAATTGATTGCCCAAATCCTGCATTAGTTAATGCATCAGAAATCTCATAAAGTAGAGTTCCACTTTTTGATAATACTGCAATTTTTCCTGCTTTAAATGGCATAGCTGGCATAATTCCAATTTTAATTAATTCTGGAATCATTATTCCTGGTGTGTTTGGCCCAATTATCACAGCACCTTTTTTGTTGGCTAAATCTAAAACCTCCATCGTATCTCTTACTGGAACGTGCTCTGGAATTGCAACAAGGAGTTTGATTCCTGCTTCTAATGCTTCTCTTGCTGCCCCCAAAAAGAATTTTGCTGGAACAAACACAATTGAAATTTTTGCACCTGTTGCATCCACTGCCTCTTTTACTGTATTGTAAATTGGAACCTTATCTTCAAATTTCTGCCCCCCTTTTCCTGGAGTGACACCTGCTACAATGTTTGTTCCATATGTGATCATATTTTTTGCATGCAGTGAACCATAAGCTCCTGTGATTCCTTGGACTATTACTCCCTTTTTCTTGTAATCTGAATCTTCAGGAGTTCCTTTTAGAAGTTTGAAAATGTCAGTCATTTTTTAACTCCCATAACTGCAGCATTAATTGCATCTTCAACTGAATCAAATATTTTAGTTCTAGAGCCTTTTAACATCTTTTTTGCCTTTTCTGATTCTGTACCTTTCAGTCTAGCATACACTGGTAAATCAATTAGTTTATCATCATACGCTTTAAGAAAAGCTTCTGCAACTACCGTTGTCTTTACAATTCCTCCATAGAGGTTAACTAGAATTCCTTTTACTCTACTCATTTTACTAATCAAAGTAAGTGCTTCGTAAACTGATTCTGTTGTTGCACCACCACCAACATCTAAGAAACATGCTGGTTTTCCACCATTGTCAGATAACATGTCCAGTGTAGACATTACCAGTCCTGCACCGTTTCCTACTACTGCAATATTCCCATCCAACTCCACAAGTGAGAATCCACTCTTTTCTGCTCTTTCCTCAATCTCTGTTTTCTCTTGATATTTTTGTAATTCATCATGTCTAAAGTTGCTGTTGTCGTCTGTCACAAATTTTCCATCAAGTGCCATCAATGATCCGTCTTGCATTATTGCAAGTGGGTTTATTTCAGCCAGTTCTGCTTCTTTTTCAATTGTAAGTTTTGATAATTTCTGTAAAATATCTACAAAGTCATCTGCTGCTTTTCCTTCTAATTTCATCTCTTTTGCAACTTCTTTTGCAACCTGTTCTGATACATTTCCAAGACCGACTTCTCGAATTATTTGATTTTTGACTGATTCGATTTCAACTCCGCCTTCCGGTGACGCAATAATTGTATAACATCTCTTTGAGCGATTCAAAAACATTGAAAGATAAAGTTCTTTTTTAATATCTGCCATCTTTTCAAGTAAAATTGCACGAGCCTTCTCTCCTTTGATTGTTAATCCTAACACTTGAGGATATTTCAAGTCAAATTCATCATCGTTTTGACACTTTTGAATTCCTCCTGCTTTTCCTCTGCCTCCTACTGGGACTTGAATTTTAATTACAAATGGATATCCTAATTCTTTGGCGTGTCTTCTACCCTCTTCTATGTTAGTTGATGCCTTACTTGGAAGCAGATTAATTCCATACTGTCTGAATAATTCTTTTGCTTGAAATTCTAGTAAGCGCATTTAAAACTCAGCAACTTTACGGTCTTTATTAATTATGACGCTAATTTAGCTGCTCTTCAAGAAAATCAATTACCATTAAAAACCGATCACGGCTTTTTCTTAGCAATTCCTGTGGAAATTCTTCAATGGTAAAAACAAACTGCTGATGAAAACTTGGAACCAATACTCCACCAGATGTTACTAACTGTTCAATAACATAGTCTTTGGTCAATGTGCATACAATTTCCTCATATGATTCCTCTTCCTCTTCTAATGTTTGTCTATACAATATGATTGGCTTGTTTGTCTTTGCAACAATATCTGAGCCTTTCTTTAAGAGATCCATTAAATGTTGAATTTGCCATGCATCCAGACTGATCTGTTTTACCATACACCTAGTACACGTTTTTTCTATTTATTATGCCTGATCAACTAAAAGCTAACCATATGGTTCATTTTTGAGTAAAAGAAAAGAATGTGATTTGGCTTTTATGCCATATCTAGTGCTCTAGAATGTTTTCTGGTATGCGGTCTTTCTCCAGAATATTTTCGTCTCATGTGTCCTGATGGTCTTCCATAGATTAATTCCAGGAACCATGACTCGTGCTCAATCTCTTCAGCTAGGATATCTTTTGCAATATCATACGTGGCAGGATCTTTTCCTAATGTCATCTGACAAATTTTATTCCAGTTGACAATCGCACCCTGTTCTGCTTTGAGACATTTTTCTAGAATCGCTTTATGATCTGTTGGATTTGCTGGGAGTTGTAAGAATTCACAACCAGACATTTTGATAAACTCTGTTGCATCATTTGGAAGAGCGCCACCTAATTGGTAGATTCTCTCCAGACATGATTCAAAGTGGCTAAGATCTTCTAATCTTGCATCTTCGATAATTCCTTTTAGTCCCTCTCCTTCCAAACCAGTACAATGTGCTCTGAGGTTGGTAAAGTAATAGTATGCAGTAAATTCAACTGATGCATTCTTGATTAATTCCTTTAGCAACTCATCGACATCTAGACCGTTTTGTTTTAGAACGTTGATTCCAACAACATTTGGGTTCTTTGATTCGGGCATATCTGCTTGCTGAATATTCCGTTGTAATAAAAATTTCGCGTTTGAGTAGTTTGTTCGTGATTTATTCTACAGAAATTCTAATCTTTTGACCGTCAATGTCGTCATCTTTGTATTCTTTGCATGATTGCTCAAAATTCACTTTTTTAACTCTGACTAGAAATGACAATTCTGATGATTTCTCTTTTATCATTTCCAATGACTCTTCATCTAAGTCAAGAACTGATGCCACATTAAGAATATCAGTAGGATTGTATCCTCGCTCTTTTCTTAAAGTTTGTAGTCTTCTGGCAATGTCTTTTGTAAGACCTCTTGCCATCATCTCTTTGTTTCTTGAAGTAGAAATGAATACGATATAGTTATCCCTTTTTGAAACTGCAAATCCTTCTTTGGCATCAAAATCTACTATGAAATCTTCTTTATCTAATGAAATTACTTCTCCATCGATTTTGTAATCGTATTTTCCTTGTTTTTCAAGTGCTGATATGATTTTCTCTTTGTCAGTTTCTAAGAATTCATTAACTAGTTTTCCCATGTGCTGTTTTGCTTTAGGCCCTATTCTCTTTCTTTCCAACTCTGCTGTTGATTTGAGAGGCAAGTTTAGATGCTTTAATTCTAATATTTGATCTAATCCTAATTCTTTTTCTATTTCAAATATTGTAACTTTCTCAACATTGAGTTGTGACATTAGCAAAGCAGAAAGGGATTCTAATTTTTGTTTCTGTCCTTTGCTCACACAAATCAAAGCTTCATTTAATGGCCATCTGCGTTTTAATTTTCCTTTCATTCTTGCAGCAGCTGAAATTGATACAATATCTTTCATGATGTCAAATGATTCTTCTATCTCTTCATTGACTAAATTTTCTTGATATTGTGGCCACTTGTCTAACAGAATACTCTTTTTTCCATTAAATATTGTTTGATAGAGATATTCACTTGTAAATGGACAGAGAGGATGTATCAAAATGTCTAGTGTTTTGAGAACATCACTTAGTACTGCATAAATTGCTAATCTTCTATTCTTTTTTGATTCATCTTCATCCCATAATTCTCCTCTAGTAATTGGGATGTATATCTGACTTAGATTATTGATTACAAAATCATCTACAGCTTTTGCGGCTTCGTGGAATTTACATGCCTCATTACGTTCTGTAATTTTTTTGATCAGTTTTTGTAGTTTTGATAATAGCCAAATATCTGGTGATGTTAACAGATTATTCTCTTTTGCCCATAACACATTTTTTGTATTATCAAAGTTATCGTATTCGCTATTTTGTTTAAAATATAGATGTAGATTAAATAACGTATTTAGAACTTGATATGGCCTTGACATCAATTCTTCTGTGCTAAAGCTTAGAGGCTCAATTGGGCTTGCCTTCCAAATAAAATAAAATCTAATCAAATCCACTGGATATTTTTCAAGTAATTCGGCTCCGTCAATTACATTTCCCAGGCTTTTGCTCATCTTACCTCCTTTTTCGTCAAGTACATGTCCTTGGAACAAAAATGATCTAAATGGTGCAACTGGTCCGTTGTTTAGGATTACATTTTCTATCAAAAGCGTATATGCCCATCCTCTGGTCTGATCAATCCCTTCTGTAAAAAATGGAGCCGGTATACTTTTGGAATATTCTTCGTCCGTTAATGATGAATAAGGTGCAGACCCGCTATTGTGCCAAGTATCTAAGACATATTCTTCTCTTTTTGTATTTGTGCTGTTACAGTGTTTGCATTTTATTGTAATGTTATCAATCCATGGACGATGAAGTTCAAAATTTGGGCCATCTGGTAATTTTGCAGCAGACGCTATGATTTCTTTTCTAGTAAAGAACCAATTTTGTTTTCTACAATCTCCGCATATCCATACTGGTAATGGACACCCCCAAATTCTCTCTCTTGATATACACCATGGATGTCTTTCTTTGATGATTCCCAAAAATCTATTTTTTGGCTGTTCAAAAAAATACTCTACATTTTCTGCGGCATTGATTGCTTTTTCTTCTAGTCTGTCTAGCTTGTAAAACCATCCTTTTCTGGCAAGCCATACAATTGGATGGTGTGACCTCCAACATAGTGGGTATTTGTGCTTAATTTTTCCAATCTTTACTAATCCATTGCACTCTTTGAGATCCTCTACAATTATTCTATCTGCATCTCTTACAAACATCCCCTCGTATTTTCCTGCTAGGCTGGTAAACTTTACCTGATCATTAATTGGGCTGAATACTTTGACTTTTCGTTTATTTGCAATTTTTATGTCTTCTTCACCATTTGCAGGTGACAAATGAACTAATCCGCTACCTGTTGTAATTTCTACAAATTCTTCTGATACTGCGACATGAAAATTATTTTCTTTTGCACACTCATCCAGTCCTGGAATTAAATTCAAAAGTGGATGGATGTATTTCTTTCCTTCAAACTCTGAGCCTTTTACTGTTTTTATAATTTCATATCCTTCAACGTTTATTTCTTTGAATAATTCTTCTAATCTTGTCTTTCCTACAACCCATGTTTCATTTTCAACTTTGACATATGCATAATCTTCATCCGGATTCAATCCGACCATTGCATCTGTAACTAGAGTAAATGGCATTGTAGTCCAAACAATCAGATATGCATCTTCATCTCTTAGTTTTACTTTATAGTATAACGATGGATCTTTTACCTCTTCATATCCTTGATTAACTTCTGCATGACTTAGTGATGTCTGACAACTTGGGCAATATGCTATAACTGTAAAATCTTCTTCTAGAATTTTATTTTCATGTGCCTTTTTGAGAACTTGCCATTCTCTTTCAATAAATTCATCTCGATAAGTCCAATATGCCTTGTTATGATTAAATGACATTCCAAGTAATTCATCAACTTCTACCCATTTGGTATTGAATTTTTTTACTATACGCTTGCACTCTTCAACTAATTTTTCAATTCCAACTTTTTCAATTACTTCTGATTTTCCACCTGTAACTCCAAGCTCTTTTTCTGCCTGTAATTCTACTGGGAGCCCTTGAGTATCCCATCCTCCATTAAATGTGATTTTCTTTCCTTGTAATGTGTTGAATCTATACCATAGATCCTTTATGACACGTCCCCTAAGATGGCCTGCATGTGGTATGCCGTTCATTGTAGGGGGACCTTCGATGAACATTATTTTCTCAGGCTTATCTGATTCAAAAATCAGTCTTTCTACATCGATTGATTTGACGTATTTTTTTATCTCTGATTCTATTGCTTTTGCATCAAATTTTGATGAGAGTTCCATCTTAGATTTTGATATGAGGGTGGCATTATAAAGCTAAATCGTTTTGATATTGAAATTTTGTTTGTTCCCAATTTACTGTCTCTGAAAATGATGATTGAATGAATCTGTCAAAATAAAGAAAAATTAATTGAATAAACTCTCTTTTTTAATTTCAATATCTTGGATTATATAATTGAGGAAAAAATAATTTCTATTGGTTAATGTTTTAGTCATCGGTTCTGGTGGACGTGAACATGCATTATCTTGGAAATTATCTCAAAGTTCTAAAGTCGACAAAGTTTTCACAGCCCCTGGAAATGGTGGAACTGAAAATAATATCTCACTTAACGTCGATGATTTAGATGGATTAGCAGAATTTGCTCAAAAGAATAATTGTTTTACTGTTGTTGGTCCGGAGGTGCCTTTGGCTGCAGGAATTGTAGACAAATTCAATCAAATGAATCTTAAAATTTTTGGTCCAACTAAAAACGCAGCACAACTAGAATCAAGTAAAATTTGGGCAAAAAACTTTATGAAAAGAAATGGAATTCAAACAGCACGATTTGAAATTTTCGATGATCCAAAAAAAGCAAAAGAGTATGTCAAATCCCTTGATTACAATGTAGTAGTAAAAGCAGATGGTCTTGCTTCTGGAAAGGGTGTGATTGTTTGTAATACTGCAGATGAGGCAATTGAAGCAATAGATACAATTTTAGTAAAAAAAACATTTGGCGATGCTGGAAATCGTATTATTGTAGAAGAGAGAATAGACGGAATTGAGGCATCGTACATTGCACTATGCGATGGTAACACTGCAATCCCTATGGCTTCAAGTCAGGATCATAAGAGAATTTTTGATGGTGATAAAGGTCCTAACACAGGAGGAATGGGTGCATACTCTCCAACGCCAATTATTGATGATATCCTCGCAAAAAAAATTCAAGATAAAATTATTGATAAAACAATCCAGTCGATGAAATCCGAAGGCATTATTTTCAAAGGATTTCTTTATGCTGGAGTTATGATTAGAGACAATGAACCGTATGTCTTGGAGTATAATGCAAGAATGGGTGATCCTGAATGTCAACCAATTACAATGAGGATGAATTTTGATTTGTATGATTATTTTGTAGCAAGTGTGGATGGAACTTTGTCTTTGATGCCTCAACCTCTTTGGAAAAACCAATCATCTGTTTGCATCGTCTTGGCATCTGATGGATATCCTGAATCGTTTCCAAAAGATGAAGAGATAACTGGGTTTGATTTGGTTCCTAAAAATACGATGATCTTTCATGCTGGAACAAAAAAGAAAGATGGAAAAATTCTATCAAACGGAGGTAGAGTTTTGGGAGTTACTGCACTTGGAGATACTCTGTCATCTGCAATTTCTAATGCATATGCTGCTGCAGAAAAAATCTCTTGGCCTCACAAATACTGCAGAAAAGACATTGGTAAAAAAGGACTATCTTACCTTTGATGTATCAATTATTCTATCTTCACTTACTATCCAATCTATTGTTACGTCATGATCTGAACGTGGAATGTTTTTAATTATCTGTTTTTCAAATATCAGAGAAATTGTTTCAATTTTATTTTCAGCTAAAAACCTATCATAAAATCCGTGACCATATCCTAATCTAACTCCCTTTGGAGATATCCCGACAGTTGGGACAAGTAGTATGTCCAATTTGTTGTCTTTTGGGCATTCTTCTTTAGGCTCCATTATGTCAAAACTACCGTTTTCTAGATTGCTAAAACTCTCGATTTTTCTAAACTCTATATTTTTTCCAATCACTTTTGGCAAGAATACTTGTTTTCCTTCACTAAGTACCTCTTGAATGATATCCTGTGTGTGTACTTCACTACCTATTGGATAGTATGCACCAATTTTCTGTGCTTGTCTATATGATTCAATTTTTTTTAATTTTTTTTGTATTGATTTTGCTAAAATATTCATTAAATCAAAAGATGTAGCATCTCTTTTTTCAAGAAGTAGTTTTCTTAATGATGCCTTTTCGGAATTATCTTTCAATTTGACTACTCAATGATGCAGCTGTTATTGTATTTTTCAATAGCATTGCAACTGTCATAGGTCCAACTCCTCCAGGGACTGGTGTGGCATATGATGCCTTTTGGATTATCTGCTCATAATCTGAATCTCCTGAAAGTTTTTCTTCGTACCTTGAAATTGCCACATCAATTACGATTGCATCTTTTTTTATCATGTCTTGTGTTAGTGTAAACTTGTTTCTATCACCAACGGCTGTTATTATGATGTCTGCCATCTGGCACATCTCCTTGATATTTTTTGTTTTAGAATGACATGTAATTACAGTTGCATCTCTTGCTAAAAGTAAATGGTACAAAGGTTTTCCTACCAAATTGCTTCGATTAATCAACACAACTGTTTTACCTTCTAATGCGATATTATGATAATCAAACATCTCCATTACTCCTGATGGGGTACATGCTACAAGTGCTGCCTTTTTCATTGCAAGCAGCCCTGCATTGTGTGGAGTGAGTCCATCTACATCTTTTAATGGTGAAATTCTTGACGTAGTGGCAAATTCATCTAATTGACTAGGTAACGGTAGCTGAACTAAAATCCCATGAACCGATTTGTCGTTATTCAAATCAGTGATTATCTTGTTTAATTCTAACTGAGTAGTGTTTGCTGCAAGCTTGAAATCTTTGGTAGCGATTCCTACTTCTTCACATGCTTTGTGCTTGTTTCTAACATATGTGGCAGATGCTTGATTGTCTCCAACCAGAATTGTTGCCAAACATGGATTGATTCCTTGCTTTTTTAACTCATCAACTGCTTTTCTAACCCTGTCTTTTACATTTTTGGCAATCTCTATTCCGTCTATTTTTATGCCTGTCATGTGATTGTTTTTGCATTGTAGATATTTAATCCTTGGAATTGTTCAATCATGAATTTGATAATCTTAGAAAAGAAATTATGTGTCTTCTTGCAAGTGTTATCATGTTTGTAGTAATATCTGATATCAAAATAAAATCTGACTCTGTTGATGATTTTAAAAAATGGTTTTCCGAATCAAATAAGATCGTATCAAAATTTGATGGATTTGTAAATAGACGACTATTGGAAACCAGTGATGGAAAACATCGCGTGTTAGTCGAATTTGAAAATCTTGATAAATTCAGTCAAATGCATAAAAGTCCAGAACACGAAAAACTCCATTCAACTGCAGCTACATTTATGGAGAAATTACCCGAACCAAGATTTTTCACTGTAGTGTCTCAATAGAATGAAACCTGTTTTTAATGTCGATGAATACATTAAAAAAATAAAAAAAGTAATGATTATTTTCATACTTTTATTAATAATGAAAATTTGGCTGCAGGCGTATTGGTATTACAACCTGGAGAAAAAGATACACAAGAACCACATGATAGTGATGAAGTTTATTATATTATCAAAGGGGATGGGTTTTTAAAAATTAAAGATACCGACTATCCTATTTCTGAAAATAAAATGTATTTTGTAGGTAGCAAAGTTCCACATTTCTTTCATGGAAATTCCAAAGAATTAATCGTGTTGTATTTTTTTGGTGGACCTGATTCCTAATCAATTATGGTTTTTCTGCCTGAAATTTTTATTTTCTTTTCTGCAAATAATCTGATTGCTTCAGGATACGCTTGATGCTCCTTTGCCAAAATACGTTTTGATAGTGTTTTCTCAGTATCCCCTTTTTTTATTTTAACCACTGATTGTAAAATTATTGGTCCTGTGTCTACTCCAGAATCTACAAAGTGAACAGTACATCCAGAATATTTTGATCCATACTCTATTGCTTGTTTTTGTGCATCCAATCCTGGAAAAGCTGGAAGCAAAGCTGGGTGAATGTTGATTATTCTGTTTTTGTATTTTTTTACAAACTCTGGACTGATAATTCTCATAAATCCAGCTAAACACACCAGTCCATTTTTTGGAGTAACTCCATGTTTTTCTAGAACTGATATGATTTTTTTATCATACTCCCATCTACTTCCTTTGAAATCTTTGCTTTCAATTACTTCTGTTTTGATTCCTAGCTTGCGTGCAATCTCTAATCCTCTTGCATCCTGCTTATTTGAAATTACTATAGCTGGATTTATTGGGATTTTTTTACGTTTAATTGATTTTAAAATAGATTCCATGTTGCTACCGCGACCTGAAATTAAAATTCCTAAATTCAGCAACTGCTTATCTCTAAATCAAACCTACAATTAATGTGTGTGGTTTTAAATTAATAAAATAAGCTGTTTTTTAATTTATTATTCTTATTTGCATTCTAAAGTAAATCTATTGGATTTTAGAGATGCAATTGTAATTCTATGATGTAGTATGTTTTTGAATTTTTCTATGTCTTCTTTTTTATTTGATGATGGTGGTACTAGTGAACTCACTGCCCCCAAATCTATAGCTTGATTTATCATCTCTGAA
>NZ_AHJG01000025.1:0-777 GCF_000241145.1 Candidatus Nitrosarchaeum limnium BG20
GATACTATTTGTAATGACAGCATCCACATCATTTTTGTTAATCAATGGTGTCAAACACGTACAACAATCAGATAGAATCTCACATCCTGCTCGCTCTAGCTCGTTTGTATAGCCAATTTTTCTTGCTTGTTCTTTTACAGTTCTTGGGCAAAAGATCATGCATCTTTTTTGAAAAGAGCGGCCCTTTAGTTTACCTACAAGATCAGACATCTCTTCTAGTCCCAATTGTGGGCTACCAAGTGTTATCAAGTCACCCTTTTCTGCAGTGTTTAATTCATCATGAACATTTTGCATCTCTTTTTGATCAAAGTCAATTTTTTCACAACTTGGATCACCGTCACCAAAAAGAAACTTGGCACAAGTCCCAGATGTTCCCATACCACCACACATTGCTTTGCATTGTCTGTTATCCATTTTTCCAAGACCAGAAACATTCACAGATGTATCTCCTACTTTTCCTGCAAAAAATCCAAGCATTCCATATGTCAATTCATTTGGATCCTTTACTTTCATTCTAATTGTTAAGTTGGGAGAGTCTTCTTTTCGTATGGAAGAGTAAGGACTTTTTCCAGTTATTGCACTTGCTAGTGCACTAAATGCACTTTCCTTGTTTGTCTTTAGATTGTCATACGAGTTTGCATGAATTGCCGCATTGCTTTCTGCAAATGCAACTTGAGTTCCCTCTTTTGGTATATCAAATATTTCGTAAGGTATGCATGAAAATGATGGAGAAACACCCATTGCTTCATACGAGTTTTTAATTGAGAGTTGTTTTAA
>NZ_AHJG01000024.1:0-2981 GCF_000241145.1 Candidatus Nitrosarchaeum limnium BG20
ATGGATGAATCCTTGGCTTCTCATTGCAAGCGCTTTCTTTGTTGCAATCTCTCTGATGTAATCCCAATCTGGAGTTGAAAATCCGTCAAATGGTCCTGTAAATTTTCCATTGTGCATACTGAAGACTAGTGCCTGAACAATTGGAATGCAAAAATTGATCGATGCAGGAGAATTTAGTTTTACTGGCATTAATGGCATGTTGTGACTGCCTCTAGTATTACCTGCTACGTAGTGTGGATTATTAAAAACACTTCCTACTTCTTCTGTTGCTGGAAAATTCTTTTGTGTTCTGATTAAGCATATTGGATCATCTTTTCCTACATAAGTTCCTGCAATGTTGTGCAGTCTATCTGTTGATGCGGCAAGAATTGGTTCTCCTTGTTTTGTAGTGACTGTTGAAACAACATATCTGCCAGGATACATTAATGCAGCTTCAATAGTTGGTTTGTCTTCCCACAATGAAAGTTTTGCAATTTTACCTTCTTCAACATCCATTACATTAATTATTACTCCACTTGCAAGTGATTTGTTTACAATCAATCCCGTGTTGCTTAAACTATCTACAAACATTCTGTAAATTGGATAGTTAAATGCACCTGGTTCTGTTTTATCTGCTGCAAAAACTGTAAATGCTTCATTAGGTCTTTCTTCAAATTCCATTTCTGCAACACCTGGACCCATTCCTTTTACATTTCCAGAAAAGGAATCTTTTAGGAGATCTTGACCTGCTCCGTAAAGTCCTTCTTGTTTTGCAACTTGAGTTCCTGCCATAAATGCATCCCAAGCTAATTTGTGAATTTTATCATTATCTGTACCATGTGTATGTGACATGACAATGTGGACATCGTCTCCACAATATCCAATGTAATAATCGATCAATAAATCACTAGAACTTTTTACTGTTTTTCTAACTGCCTCAATTAATCCATCACTAGGTCTGGTATGTCCACCGATTCCTCCTACATCTGCTTTGATAACTGAGACAGTAATTTTCATGAGTTAACTCATTTTCACTTTGATTTATGTGTAGTTTTTCGAATTTTCTTGATTTAAAAATTCTAGATTTTTTTTCTATTTTTTTTCAAAAATTCATAACAGTAATAAATCCCCTCCAACACCGATTTGATATGGCAGATAAACCACACTTGAACCTGATTGTTACAGGTCATATTGATAATGGAAAGTCAACAACTATGGGTCATTTCTTAATGGATCTCGGTGTTGTAGATGATAGAACTATTGCAGCACACGCAGCCGAATCCGAGAAGACCGGAAAAGGTGACACTTTCAAATACGCGTGGGTTATGGATAATATTAAAGATGAAAGAGAAAGAGGAATTACAATTGATCTCGCTTTTCAAAAATTTGAGACACCAAAATACTTCTTCACATTAATTGATGCTCCTGGTCACAGGGACTTCATTAAAAACATGATTACTGGCGCTTCTGAAGCAGATGCCGCCATCTTAGTACTTTCTGCAAAAGAAGGTGAAACTGACACTGCAATTGCTGCAGGTGGTCAAGCAAGAGAACATGCATTTTTACTAAAAACACTAGGTGTAGGCCAACTTATTGTTGCTATCAACAAAATGGATGCAGTTGAATACAAAGAGGCAGCATTCAAAGCAGCAAAAGAAAAAGGCGAAAAACTAGTTCGTTCTGTTGGTTACAAATTAGAAAACGTACCATTCATTCCAGTTTCTGGATGGAAAGGTGACAACTTGGTTAAAAAATCCGAGAACATGTCATGGTACACTGGAAAGACACTCATTCAAGCATTTGATGACTTTACAGTAGCTGAAAAACCAATTGGTAAACCACTACGTGTTCCAATTCAAGACGTTTACACAATTACCGGTGTAGGCACTGTACCAGTAGGTAGAGTTGAAACCGGTATAATGAAAGCAGGACAAAAAATTATTGTAATGCCTTCTGGCGCTTTAGGTGAAATCAAATCAATTGAAACCCATCACACAGAAATGCCAACTGCAGAAGCAGGTGATAACATTGGATTTAACCTCAGAGGTATTGAAAAGAAAGATATCAAAAGAGGAGATGTACTTGGAACTCCAGACGCACCACCAAAGGTTGCAAAAGAATTCAAAGCACAAATTATAGTAATTCATCACCCAACTGCAATTGCACCTGGTTACACTCCAGTAATGCACTGTCACACTTCACAAGTCGCAGCTACTGTAACTGAATTCTTACAAAGAATTAACCCAGCTACAGGAGCAGTTGAAGAAGAAAATCCAAAGTTCCTTAAAGTCGGTGATGCAGCTATTGTAAAAATTAGACCTGTAAGACCAACTTGCATAGAAACTTTCCAAGAATTTCCTGAAATGGGTAGATTCGCACTCAGAGATATGGGTGCAACTATTGCAGCAGGAATTGTTAAGGAAATTACTGAAGAGTACAAACCATAGGTTGAGTTGAATGACTCAGACTGCTCGTGTTAAATTAACTAGTATCAGTCTGCCTAAACTCGACGGTGTTTGCAACGAAATTATGGGCATTGGTAAAAAAACCGGTGTTAAAGTTAAAGGTCCAACCCCACTTCCTGTTAAAAAATTACATGTTGCAACAAGAAAATCTCCATGTGGTAACGGAACTGAAACTTATGAAAAATGGGAAATGAAAATGCATAGAAGAATAATTAACATTAGTGCTGACGATAAAGCAATCAGACAACTCATGAGACTAAAAATTCCAGATGATGTCTACATTGAATTATCTCTAACGTAATCTGGTAGCCTTAAATTATAGAAATTTTGATGATAAATATGGCAGAAGAAAACATGGAATCTGAAATTATTGAAGAACCAACAGAAACATTTGAGGTACTTTACTCTTGTTTAAGATGTGGTACTAATGTTTCAAACACTGAATTATTCAGATTACCTGAAATCAAATGTATTTGTGGATTTAGAGTATTTACCAAAGTTAGACCACCTGTAGTTAAAACAGTAAAAGCAATCTAG
>NZ_AHJG01000023.1:0-823 GCF_000241145.1 Candidatus Nitrosarchaeum limnium BG20
ACCATCACTACCACTTGTTATGGGAATAGAATTTTTTTCTGACTTTTCGCTAGGGATAGTTTTTGCAGGTGACTCTAGAGTTTTTTGTAATGGCTGAGGCCTTAGTGAAACTAGATTCTTTTAATACTAAATCTAAAATTATAATGTTTTTTTCTAATAGTTCTATGGCTTTTTGGTGCTTTTCTATTTGTTTAGCTAAATTATCTCTAATGGCAACTGTATCTCGTATTTGCTCTTCAGAGAACTTCATGATTTCTTTCTGAGCATATGGGTATTAAATGCATTCTAGGTAATTATGATATTTATTTTACCATAGGGAATTTTTTCAAATCCGTCAATTGGGATTGATGTTGTAAATAACTGCGATCTTGTTTTTTTTGCTAGCCATTCTAAAAGTGATTTGGCTTTTCTTAATTTTTTTAATTTGGTGTTTCTATCATTTACTTTTGTTTTAGAGTAAATTCCTATTTTTTCTCCAAAATCCATACCAAACAAAATAATCTTTTTTGCCTCAAAGTGACTTGCAAGAAAAACTGCCCTATCACCATCAGTGAAACCCCCGAAATTCTGTATTTTTTTAAATGGTTTTGATTGAGTTGTTCCAACATAATTTTTAAAATTTGCCGCAAGATTTAGCCTGACTATGTTGTCTCCATGTGCATGCACAACAAAAATCGAATCAGTTTTTCCAACTTTAATTAATGATTCTTTATCTCCATCCAAGTCAGTGACAATAATGTCAGGATTTATTCCATTTTCAACTAGAACCTTTACTGCGCTGTCTGCCACAATTTTTAATTCTTTTTTAAAATTTTTCAGCACT
>NZ_AHJG01000022.1:0-4745 GCF_000241145.1 Candidatus Nitrosarchaeum limnium BG20
TTTTTTTTGAGTGTTGACAGTTGAAGATTCAAGAAATCATGCAAACTGCCAAACAGTTAGGACGTAGAATCAACAATTTAGAGGATTTAGATGAAGATACCCTACAAGAGATGCATCATGCGATAAAGGAATACGCAAAAAATAAGAACAATTCACATGTGATTGACTATATGTGGTAGGGATCAGTTTTTTATTTTAGAAAATCCATATAGTATCCCATGAGACTTGCAAAAGAATGCATGATTTGTGGTAAGAGCTATATCGGGTTTGAAAAATACTGTAGTAGGCATTGTCTAGCAGAAACCTATGGAAAAAAGTAACTTTTTGAGGATTGTTATTTTTCTTGATGAGATTTTGTTTTTTTAAAATTACAGTTTAGCTAATTTGAAAACACAACTTCCAATATAGTAATATGGCATATAGACAATACAGACCCTATATCGAGACGGGTTCGAGGCATTTTCCCTCGACCTTTCTCAATTTTAATTTAAAACTACAAACATAATGAAATCTTTTCATCTAACAAATCATACGTATTCTTTTTTAGTCAATAACACTCTACATTGCCCAGAGAAACAGGACGATCTCCTATCAGGCTCGACCCGATATCATGTGAATCTGTTTCTCAAATGAGATTATTAATTTCTCTTTATGGCTTCATATTTTGAAAAATCAGAATTCCAAACTATTTGGACATAAGGATCAAGTTCGTACGTATCAACAAATTCTTTAAGGCTTTTTTTATAGTCTACATCCAGTATTTGCAGTGCTGCTATCTTTTCTTGCAATAGATTATCCTGTGTGGAGTCATATTGTTTTCTTATTTGCATTATTTTTGTGCTAAGCTCCTCTAATGTCATACCCGGACGCTCATTCTGGTTTTTTATAGCAAGTTTTTCGTCAGATTTTGATTCTTCAAGTGCATTAGCATATTTTTTGTCGTATTCTTTCTTCAAACTTGCCTGCTTAATTGCTAGGTCATTATCGAATTCTTGGAGTTTTTGGTTGATTTCCATAATAACAACTGAAGTATCCTTGTCATCAATTTTGTTTAAGATGTATGATTGCACATCAGGTTTTTGTGCGACTCCTTGTTCAATCCACAAGTCAGCTGTTTCTTTCAACACACATGAATATTTGCCAGATTCTAAAGCATGTATAACAGTAAATCCATCATTGCATTTTGTTATAGGGGTTACTGCAGTTACATCTGACTTGGTTTGAGAGATTCCAGTTATTTCTCCCATTCCATGACGTATCCACATCTCAGCAGTAGACATTGAAACACAAACATAGTCATTTGCATGGAAGCGATAAATTACAGTAGAACCTTTTCTGCATTCAGTATCTGCAGTTGTTTTTTCCAAGTCGTCCCATGATATTTTATCATTTGGATTTGCTTGAAGATATGCAGGATTTGTTCTGTAATCCTCATAGTATTTTCGTAGTTGCTCACCAGTGATAGGAGTTTCAATGAATTGTCCTTCTTTGTTAAAGAGAATCTGCTGATTGTAATATGCCAAGTTATGATTAACATTAAAGATACTGTTTGCCTCAATTAGTTCAATTCGTTTTGTTTCCGCTGCATTTAGATATGCTTGACGTGCTTCACTTAGAGAACCTCCATTAGCTATGACTTTTTTTAATGCTTCTTTTCCAGCATTAACTTTCATCTGATGAAATTCAAACTGATCCCAAAAAACATCTTGTATCTGAGAATTTTCAACGGTATTTACAAATCGAGAAAAAGAATTCTTTGGAGAATAGTATTCCCATAATGCTTCCCATTCTTTTAGATCCTGATTAAGCTTTTCAAGTGCTTGAGATCGTTTTGTCTCAAGTTCTTTTTTTGCCTCTAGTTTTTCATAATTTTTTTCTTCTAATTCTTTAATCCATTTTTTTGTCTGTTCTATTTTTTTCAGAATATCTTGTGCAACAGGATTATTTGTCAAGTCACCAGATAATGTAACTTGCTCACTTGAATCAGATTGTGAAAAAGAATAGTTTACAGAAATTACAGAAAGTACAGAAATTCCCAGTAAGAGAACATAGAAAATCAGATTCACAGAAAAAATGATTCAGAATCACTATTTAAGAAATACTGAGAAATCGCATGTAAAAATATGCACAAAGAAGATTGTCAAGATGGGTATATGAATATAAAATAATATGTTCATAACATATTAGAATATACGGTGTTTGTTTAATTTGCCCACACATCATTTTAGGAAGGAAAAATAAATAATTATTTTGTGAAAGCCATAGTAAAAGTTGGAGTATTAATGATAATGCAGATTTCAGTTATGATATTTACTACTAATTATTTACTTTCAGAAGGAACTGCAACTACGGGTAGATTTGAACTACAAGGAATTAATCAAGTTTCAATTGAGAATATTTCACAAGATGAAAAATTTGATTCTAAATTTAACAAATTATCTGTGTTTGGATATGATGGGAATTTTTTTATAATTATCAATGTGGCATCTAGTTTTGCAATGATATTAGGAGTTGTAACACTATTAAAGATAGAGACTAAGAAAAAAATTCAAACGGAAAAGATGGCAATAGTGGGTGAGATGGCTTCAAGAATTGGACATGACATAAGAAACCCTTTATCAGTTATTCAAATGTCAATTGAAAATCTCAAAAGAACATATGAGATAAATGAACAGCAGCAAAAACAATTTGATAAAATTCAACGTGCAATATTTAGAATCTCTCATCAAATGGATGACGTGATGGATTTTGTAAAAGCACCAACCATATCAAAGAAACAATGTTCACTGATTTCAATGTTAGAAGAAAGTGTTAAACGAATAAAAATTCCAGAAAACATCAAGATCATATTTCCTGAAAAAGACACCGAGGTACTATGTGATGAAGAAAAAATAACAATTGTTTTTGTAAATATGATGCTCAATGCTATTCAATCATTAGAGAGTGGCGGAACTATAACAATTTCAGCAAAATCAAACAAAAAAGAAGTAATGGTAAAAATTGAAGATAACGGAATTGGAATAAAACCAGAGATTTTAAAAAGAGTCTTTGAACCACTTGTCACAACAAAACAATCAGGGACTGGGCTTGGGCTATCTAGCTGTAAAAGCATCATAGATAGTCATGGTGGTTTTATTGAAGCTTCAAACAAATTTGAAAAGGGTGCAATTTTTTGCATTCATTTACCTAATAGAGGAAAAGGAATTGTCTGATCAAGATACACACAATGAATCACTTAAGAAAAGCGTGGTTGAAAGTATTATGCGAAAATACATGCATAAGGAATCTGAGGGAAAGGAATTAGATCCTCTTGATGAACATCCTCAGACATTATTATTCAAAAATGAGGAGCCTACTAAAATTGACTCAGGGTCTAAATCAAATGAGACAAAAGAGAATGAGCAAGTTGAAAGTAATATTTCAAAAGCCCTAAATGAAATCATCGACAAAGCATTGGCCAATACTCCAAAAAAACCACGTAAATCCTTTTCAAAATACTTGGAGAAATACATAGAGCCTGAAAAATCTAAAGAGGTATTAATTACATTACAAAAAGAAATTGAAATTGAAAAGCAAATACAGGCAGAAATTAAACACAGTATAGATACCAAGTCTAAATCATTAAAAAAAGCAAGAACAGAGCTAGTTGAAAACCAAAAAAAATTAGATTTGGTTATAGAAACAGAAATTAAAAATTTTGAGAATAACAGATTAGAATTAATTGGTAAAATGTCTTCAAAGATGGCTCATGACATTAGAAATCCACTTTCTGTTTTAAAAATGCAAGTTGATTTAATGAAACTAAAGCAGAAAAAACAGGAAGATGAGATTATGAGTTCATCAATAACAAGAATGGATAAAGCCATTTCTGATATCACAAATCAAATTAATGATGTCCTAACTTTTATCAGACAACCTAATTTAGAATTAATTTCTTGTGATTTAAAAGATATTGTAAATAATTCAATTGAACAATTACAAATTCCAGATAAAGTTACAATTACGCAGTCAGTTGATTCACTAATAATTAGATGTGACATGACAAAAATCAAGGGAATCATAACAAATATTCTACATAATGCCATTCAGGCAATTAACGGGAAGGGGGAAATTAGTATAGTAGTTGAAGAGAATGAAAAAACAATAGATATCAAAATTACTGATTCAGGTCCTGGAATTCCAGAAAACATAATGGATAAAATATTTGAGCCGATGTTTACTACAAAAGCTTTAGGAACGGGTTTGGGATTGGCTTCATGCGTACAATTTCTTGAAATGCATGGTGGAACAATTAAGGTAAAAAACAACCCTACAACATTTACAATTACACTTCCAAAAATTCATCCTTCAACAATCTAGTCAAAACAGTAAAAAAGAAAAGAAACTCCATATCACATCATGCCACTAACAGTATCACCTTTAATGTCAGAACGAAAAGAAAATGAATTTGATGTATTTGAGGCACTTTTAGATACACTTGAGAAGAACAATCAGATACTTCAGGAAGGAGATATTGTGGTGATATCAACAAAATACATTTCTAATTCACAAGGCAGACTAATTGATTTGAGTAATGTTAAAACTTCAAAAGAAGGAGAAGAAGTATCCAAGAAATTTCAAATAAGGCCAGAAATTGCAGAGGTGATTCTAAGAGAATCAGATAAAATTTTTGGTGGGATTACAGGATTTGTTATCACATCTGCTGATAACATCATGGCTCCAAATGCTGGAATTGATAAATCAAA
>NZ_AHJG01000021.1:0-2048 GCF_000241145.1 Candidatus Nitrosarchaeum limnium BG20
CTACATGAATTTGAATTGGTATCTGAGTTTGAACCCACGGGTGATCAACCACAGGCAATTGATTTGCTAGTAGAAGGAGTAAAAAAACGCCAAATACAGACATTGCTTGGTGTAACTGGTAGTGGCAAAACATTTTCCATTGCAAATGTTATTGCAAGAACTGGGAAAAATACGTTAGTGATTTCTCATAACAAAACTTTGGCTGCACAATTATATTCAGAATTAAAACAATTCTTTCCAAAAAATAACGTGGGTTATTTTGTATCTTATTATGACTATTATCAGCCTGAAAGCTATCTGCCTCAAACAGATACATACATTGAAAAAGATACACAAATTAACGAAAAAATTGAAAAATTACGATTAGAAGCAACTGCAATGTTGCTTTCTGGCGAACCTACAATTATCGTTTCAACTGTATCTTGTATTTACTCACTTGGTAATCCAAAAGATTGGGATGACTTGGCAATTACAATTAATTCTGGAGATGTGATTAAAAGAAGCGATTTAATTAAAAAATTCATAGATGCAAGATATGAAAGAAATGATACTGAAATAGCTCCTGGAAATTTTCGAGTTAAAGGCGATACAATAGACATTATACCTGCTTACTCTGAAGATATTGTAAGAATATCCATGTTTGGAGACGATGTGGAAAAAATTATGTTACTTGATAATATCTCGCTTAAAGAAAAACGTAAAATAAATCAAATTAAGATATTTCCTGCAAAACACTATCTGATTGCAAAAGATGTTAGAGAAAAAGCTGTCCGTTCCATTAAAGACGAGTTAGAGAAACGATTACCTGAACTAAATGAATTAGAAAAACAAAGGTTGGAGATGAGGACCAAATATGATTTAGAAATGATTGAAGAACTTGGTTATTGCTCTGGAATTGAAAACTATTCAAGACATTTTGATGGGCGAAATCCAGGTGAGAAAGCATTTTGTTTGATGGATTTTTTTGGAGATGATTACTTACTAGTAATTGATGAATCTCATGTCACTTTACCACAACTGCATGGAATGTACAAAGGTGATTATTCAAGAAAAAAAGAACTGGTTACGTATGGGTTTCGTCTGCCAAGTGCATATGATAACCGCCCTTTAAAATTTGAAGAATTTGAAGGATATCTAAAAAATACTATTTTTGTATCTGCAACTCCTAGTGATTATGAAAAGAAAATATCTGCTCAAATAGCTGAGCAATTAGTTAGACCAACTGGATTACTTGATCCTGCTGTGGAGATTAGATCAACTAAAGATCAAATGGACGATTTAATTCAAGAAATTGCCAAAAGAGCTGCCAAAAATGAGCGTGTTTTAGTAACTACCCTTACAAAACGAATGGCTGAGGATTTAGCAGAATATCTCTCAAAAAAGCATGTTAGAGTACGATACATGCACTCTGAAATAGAGGGACTACAAAGAACAGAATTAATTCGACAATTACGATTAGGGGAGTTTGATGTTCTAGTTGGAATTAATCTGTTAAGAGAAGGATTGGATATACCGGAGGTTTCACTAGTTGCAATTTTAGATGCAGACAAGGAAGGGTTTTTGAGAAATTTTACTAGCTTGATTCAAACATTTGGAAGGGCTGCAAGAAATGTAAACGGTTCTGTGATCATGTATGCAGATAACATAACAAAATCTATGTCAAGTGCAATTGATGAAACAAACAGACGTAAAGAAAAACAAATTCAATATAACAAAGAACATAATATCACTCCTCAAACAATAATAAAATCAGTACCTGAACAAGTCACAACATTAGATGAATCTAAATTAAAATCAATACATGACATGACAACTGATATCATTGAACTAGAATCTCAAATGAAAAAATATTCTGAAGAATTGGATTTTGAGAGGGCAATAGAATGTCGAGATAGGATAAAAAGACTGGAAAAAGAGATCAAATTTAAAGATGGCAGAAAATAAGTTAAAGATTCGTGGTGCAAGACATCACAATCTAAAAAATATTGATGTAGACATCCCAAAAAATAAACTTGTTGTGATTAGTGGATTATCTGGTTCTGGAAAAT
>NZ_AHJG01000020.1:0-533 GCF_000241145.1 Candidatus Nitrosarchaeum limnium BG20
TTTTTAATTTGATTAAGAGCCAACCCTTTGTTGTATAGTGCCTCTATGTTTTTGGGGTTTTGTTTTAGTATTTTATTAAATAGTGCGATTGCTCCCTTTGGCTGATTTTTCTCCATTAGGGACATTGCGTCATACATTAAATCAGAATTATTTGTAGACCCAAACAAGCCCATATTGAATTACTATTTGTTACTGGTAATGAAAGTTTAGTTTTTGTCTTGCAAAAAGTTTTCAGATGCAGTAATCATCTTTTTTATGTCATCTTTGTTGTGTGCATTTGATATTGCACCTAGTTTTCCAGGTAAAAAGAATATTCCATCATGCGAAATCATCTTAAAGTGATATTTCTGAAGTAACATGGTATCACACTTTGCAGCATCAGCCGAATTTTCAATCTTTGTAATTCCATCTTTAGTAAAATGTGTCATAAATAATGACCCTTGACCTGTAATGATTACTTTATCTCCAAATATTTTTCCCAATTCCACTCTTGCAAATTTACCTAATGAATTTATTTTTGGATAGATTACTCC
>NZ_AHJG01000019.1:0-1543 GCF_000241145.1 Candidatus Nitrosarchaeum limnium BG20
TTTCCTTTTGGGGTATAGATAGGTCGTCGCCATTTGACTCCTAACGAAAGTTATAATGAAAAATGAAGTGTGTGTTCAAAAAGGGAGCCGTTTTGATAAAAGATAAAAATTCTAATTTAGAGTGAGGGATTTTGGCAATTCAATAATAAATCGAGTAGGATTGTTCTTTACATTAAGAGTGCCATGGTGCTGTTTAATTATTGCGAGACAAATACCCAATCCTAAACCAGTGCCAGAGGACTTGGTAGTGAACAGAGGCTCAAATATACGAGGTAAAACATTTTCAGGAATTCCAGGTCCAGAATCTTCAAAAATAATACTTACTTTTTCAGAGGAATCAACTAAGATAATTTTAATTTCGCCAGAATATCCAATTGCTTGAATAGAATTCAAGAATAAATTTGAAAAGACAGCCTCCATTTTTTTTGCATCGCATTTGAATTGAGAGTCATTCTGAGGTAGAATAACAGAAATGTTTGGCGGTATTATGATATTTGTAGTTGAATCTCTAAAAAGATTCGAAAAAAAACAAGTTTCTATATTTAATGACGATGTTTTTACAAAATTTAACACGTCATCAATCAATCTATTCATTTTAACAATAGAATTCTGTAATGTACTACATCGTAATCGCATTTTATCATCCATATGTTTTTCAAGATCTTGTCTTAAAAAATCCGAAGTAATCTGAAGTACCTGTAGAGGATTTTTTAAATCATGAGCTATTCTAGAGGCCATTGTTCCCATTACAGATATTCTTTCATTTTTTAGTTGTTCAGCCTTTACCTTAACTTCTTGTTCTAAGTTTTGATTTTGTTTTAATAGATCTTGTTGAGCATTTTCTAAACGCTTAGCTGTTTCTTGCAATGAATTTGTTAAGGATAAATTTTTGAATTCACTTTCCACCCATTTTGCAAGATCACTTAAGATACTTTTATCTGCCTTACTAAAGTCACGAGGTTTAGTATCAATGATACATAGAGTTCCCAACATTTGGTTATTAGGAGCACGTATTGGTTTTCCAGCATAGAATCGAATGTATGGAACACCGGTGACAAGAGGGTTATCTAAAAAACGAATATCCTTTGTTGCATCATTAATTGTCATTAATTCTTGCTCATAAATTGCATGACTACAAAAAGACATACTTCTAGGGGTTTCTTTAGCAGATAATCCAGCACATGACTTAAACCATTGTCTATTACTATCAACTAAACTAACTAGTGCGATTGGAACATCGAATATAATTTGTGCAATCTTTGTTATTCTGTCAAATCTTTCTTCTGGAGGTGTGTCTAAAACTTGCATATCATGTAGTGTCTTAATTCTTATTTCTTCTTCAACAAGAAGAGGAGCATCCATTGATTGGATGAATCTTGACGTGTCTAAAATGCTTTATTTTTATCTCAGTAACTTTGTGATGTATGAACTGATCAAAAGATGAGAAAACATCAAGAAAGGAGATTAACAATAAGAAAGATCAAGTTTACGATTTTGAAACAAAGAACAAATTTCAGATAATTGTTTGTTTAAATAACAAAAC
>NZ_AHJG01000018.1:0-1070 GCF_000241145.1 Candidatus Nitrosarchaeum limnium BG20
CCAACATGTTCCTCTAAAAATTTTGGAGTACTTGAGATAATTAGAGAAAACAACAGTGAGACAAAATGGAAAATGCAATGTTATAATTGCAAAAAATTTTGGTATTCGTTTAATAATTCATAGTTGTGTTCAAATAATAAAAACAGATATTGCTCAATTAGCACTAGAATGATTTTCAATTGTTGTTTATATGATTAAAACATGTAATACACACATGATGAACGTAACCAATCCACAAATCATTGGAAAAATATGTTCCATTATAAGATCATGGTGCTTCTAAATTGTTAGTAAAATTAGCACATCAAGACGGATGTAAGAAAAGCATAGTCATTACTGATGATATTACAGGTGAAATTACATGTAGTAATTGCGGTGTTGTTTTAGCTGAAAAATATGGGAGACTAGACATGAAAATTCAGGATTTACAGATGATGGGTATTTGAATAGTAGGGTAGGTGGAAGAATTTCCTTAAAGATGGCAGATAGGGGTTTATCAACTATAATAGAATCACAAAACAAAGATTCTACAGGTAAATCAATTTCAAGACAAAATTGCATTTTGTTTATCGTTTACGTATGTGGGATAGAAATAGTAGATCCTCAACTTCAACAACTCAATCATTTCAAAAAGCATTTACATTACTTGATGGTTTGAGAGCAAAACTAGGACTACCTGAATCAGTTGTAGAACAAACAGCGTATTGGTTTAGAAAGATTTCTGCCAAAAAAATGTTAGCAGGAAGATCAACTGTAGTAATTCTTTGTGCTACAACTTACATTGTATGTAGACTTACAAATACGCCCAGAACAATTCACGATATTGCAGAAGCGGGAAATGTAAAAATAAAACATTTGCAAAGAATATACAGATTTTTAATAAAAGAATTAGATATTTATCCAATAGCGTATAAACCAGATGAGTTTGTAACCAGACTTGCCAGAGCTATTAACATATCTGAAAAAAACTCAGAGGTTAGCATTCAATATTCTTAATATTGCCGAAAAAAAAGGATTACAACTAGTAAGAATCCAATGTCGATGGCAGCTGCAGTTATACATTTGGCTTC
>NZ_AHJG01000017.1:0-922 GCF_000241145.1 Candidatus Nitrosarchaeum limnium BG20
CTAAATATCTCTAGACTGCCAATTCCTTTGGTGACTATGAGAACTTGGTTGCCGTTATGCAAATGCATCTTTGTTTTTGCACCGTTTTCAAAGTAAACATGATAGATGTCTTGCTCTTTTGATTTTATTTTAGATGAAATGTCTTTCATGTGTACTTTATTTGTAAACCATGCTGGATTGATCTTTCTTTTATCTCCTGGAGAGTAAATATTTGATTTTTTCATTCTAATATGATGTCTGTTTTTTCTGTTGTATTATGTTTTTCCAATGATATTATTACAGTTTTACCATTTTTCTAAACTGTTCATTGGTGTGGAGTTTTTCAAATATTTTTTCTTCTTTTGCCCACGTTCTAATCGTTTTTGGGTTTAAGTTGATTGCTTTTTTTAACAATTCCAACGATTCTGGATATTCCTCCAACGCTGACTTGCTTCTTGATTTTGCATAAATGATATTTACGTTGTCTTTGTGGTTTGCAAGAATTTTATCAAAAATCTCTATTGCTTTTTTATGCTGGTTGTTTTCTGCCAATTCTATTCCTATGTGAAATAATGCATCCAAATGAGTAGGATGCTTTTTGTAAACATTCTCAAAGCAGTTTAGTGCCTCTTCATGTCTTTTTAATTTCCCTAGAACAATTCCCTTGTAAAACAGGGCATTTGGTTTTCTTGGCTCAATTGTTATGGCTTTATCTAAAAAATTTAGTGCCTCTTCATGTTCTTGCAATTTGTCAAGCAACACTCCTTTGTTAAAATACGATGCTCCATATTTTGGGTCTGCCTTTATTGCATTGTCATAGCATTCTGATGCCCCTTGGATGTTTTTCATTTCAGCCATTGCAATTCCCATATTGTTCATTGCTGCCGCGTCTTTGGGATTTATCTTAATTAGTAAATCAAAACACGTTGCGGCATCGCTATAC
>NZ_AHJG01000016.1:0-9163 GCF_000241145.1 Candidatus Nitrosarchaeum limnium BG20
AACACCTTAGAGGGTTAATGCTTGGAGTCTCTTTATCTGCCATAATTTTAGCTCCTTTGGCCATAGCGATCTCTTTGTATCTTATCACACATCCTAAATTTTTACATCTTCTAGAAAATGAAAATGAATTTGGCTTTATGCTGATAGTCTTGATAACTGTTGTTTTAGTTACTTCTGGTATTTGGTTAGTTACTGGATTACAACAATTCAGATCACTTAGTTCTTGGAACAAACGATATTCAAATTATTTGAAAAAACGAAATGACTTGGATGAATTAATTTCATCTGAATACAAAATAGATGAAGAATAAATTCAAATTATGTTTTAGATATATCTCGTCTTGGAAATAATTTCTCGTATGGGTCTATAATCTCATGACAAAAATTCATTCCCTTGTTTGTCACCTTGAAGATTGTAACAGTTCGTTTTCCGTCTGCGACTTCTGTCCTCTGAATTATTTCATTTTTCTCTAAACTGTCTAAAATTTCTTTATGTTTACTAATGTTTAATCCACAAAAACTAAAAAGTGATGTCTGATTGAGCTGACCATATTCCGAAAGAGTTAGAATAATATCTTTTACAATGTATATTCTATCTCTGTATTTTTTGGAATCTGCCAATACTGCCATTTGATTTGCTGATTCTTTAACTATTGTGGATAATTCTTTATTAATTAACAATGTTAAGCAACTCATTATAACATAAAATTTCTAAATTTAATATGAAATCAAAGTTGTCTCTTGGTAAGAGTTTAGTTAAGAATGTGTTCAAAAGAGATAACGAGTTTTCAAATAAATGTAAAATATGTGAAATGGAATTCACAGATCCTGAAAGAACTAAAAAACATATGATAAAAGCTCACTCTAAACCTAAACGTGATAAAGAACATCCAATGTAGTTTCTTATACTATTTTTTTGGAAATTCTAAATCAAAATTATCATATTTTTATACAAATTTTTCATTTCATTAGCTTTGGAACAAACATGTACACAAGTAAAATAATCTCAATTCTTCCTAAAATCATCAAAAATCCAAAAACCATAGTTATGAATGGGTTCAATGCGGCACTAACAGTTCCTGCGACATGCCCTGTGGTCGTTATTGCTGAGACCCCATCAAAAAATGCATCTTGAAAATCATATCCTAAAGTATGCATATATGCTGCAACTAGCAGAGGAATTATTATTGACACTCCTAAAATTATTAACCCTACAACAATATCTTTTTTATCCGACTCTGAGATCTTTACCGAATTTTTATCAAAAATATATCTTAATTTAGCTAATTGCATAAATCTGAAAATCTTTATGCCTCCAGCAGTAGAAAACCCACAACCTCCAATTATCATTGCAATAATCATAATTGTATATGCTACTGGACTTAGATTATCCATATTCATAGTGGCAAATCCTGTAGTTGTACTTGCTGAAATCATGTTGAATGTGTTCTTTAGTGAATTTCCATCCATTGATAATGTAAATATCGTACAGAAAATCACCAATAGAATTAGATACACAATTACTTCTTTTGTTAAATTAATCGAAAGAAATTTTGTTCTAACAAATGCATAATGAAAACCAAATGGGAGTGAACCTAATATCATAGCAATCATCATTACAATGTATTCTGGAGTTGTGAATCCATCAAAAATTTTAGAGTCTGGACTTGTTCCACCAGTTGACAGTGCACTAAATGCCAAGGCAAAGTCATCGAGAATCTCACCTCCTCCAAGATAAAATAATGCTAATGCGATAATTACTGCATAAATTGAAAAGATGATGGTGATTATTGAAAATAATTCTTTTAAATGTGGTACATTTCCTGAAATGAACCCTTTCATGGTTTTGACTCTTTTTTCTGGATAGAATACGGTAACAATCAGATAGATGAAGCTTAATCCTCCAACAAATTGAGCATAACCTCGATAAAATGTAAAACTCCTTGGTAATTCTTCTGGATGTTCTACCAGCGAATATCCACCTGTTGTGAATCCTGCAGAACTTTCAAAAAACGCATCTGCAAATAATTTTACAGGATCATTTGTATCAAAATGTATTACGAAAAGCTGTGGAATCATTCCAAATAATACTAGAATCATAAAACTGGCAAATACTAGAATTGCAGTACCTCTTAATGTGATAGGCTGCTTTTCTCCATAGGAATTCATAAAAAATCCTGAAACTATCAATAGCACTGACATTACATAAATTCCAGTTGCAACTATGGGATCATTTAACAAAGTTGCAATAATTCCCGGTATGAACATTAAGACACCTGTGAACTGCGTCACGACTCCAAGATTCCAAACAACTCCCCAGAGTGTAGATTGTTTTTGTTGCTTTACCAGTGATTTTTTTACAAGGTTAACTATTGTATCTAGATAAAGTATTCCGACTACTAAATTACTTTTTGACAGTACAGCTATCTTTCTAATTTTCTTTTCACGCATTATCTCAAGTGCTTCTGAAAGAAAATGATCTTCGCCAATGGTAATTACTGGAAATACCATGATGTCTCCTAATGTGGTTTTAAGAGGATTTACTAGAGATTCACTTAATTTTGTTAAGATATCTTCATCTGTAACAATTCCAATCGGATTGTATGAATCATCTACTACAATAATTTCATCTACATCTTTCTTTTTTAATATTGTACATGCTTCTGTGATTTTCACATGCTCAGAAAGCATTAGAACATTAGTTCTATAATACTGCGATACTTTTTTACTTAGATAATCTGTAAGATTTTTCTCTTGAGACAATTATCCTGAATTTAGAGCTACTACAGATTAATCTTATGTTGTATACTGTCAAAGTAAATGCGATCTAATACATAGACGTTTCCATATTTTTTTTGAATTTGTTTTATAGGGTATGTGTAGTTTCAAGACCAAACTTTAAACTCCTCATCTTTTATCATTTCATGAGTTCGAAATGAAAGATTCTGATATGTCCTTTGGATTGACTGAAAAAGAACTATATGATTTAATTTGTAATAATGATGAATTGTTAATTTATGATCTAAGAAAAAAAGAAGAATATGCTAAAGGTCATATTAAAAAATCAATTTTAATACAATTCGATGAAAAAAATCTAATCAATGCCTCCAAGTCATCAAAAGTAGTTTTAGTAAGTAAAGATGAAGAGCAATCAAAAAAGGTGGCTTTGTCCCTCAGGAATCAAAATATTGACGCATTTTATCTAATTGGAGGAATAAAAAATTGGACTAGGGGACTTTATTGTACAAATATTTCTTATGTGGGAACAGGTTACCCATAACACCTAATGAATATTGTTGATTTACATGATCCTAAAAGGGTAAATCGTCCACCTGATCAAGCTCAGGTACTATTTTCATCTGGTAACTTTTTGGAACAAGGGTTTTTGATTAATAAGGTTGAACTCAGGCTATATTTAGAAAAAAACGATGCAACATTAGGTCCTTATTCATTAATTACTTCATTTGTAGATACAGACAAAGGCTCAGTTGAAATGATTTATGATGAGGGCTTTCGTGGAGATGACTCTCTTAATCGTACAGTACAATTTCTCATATCCAATCTTGGCATGTCTGGTTTAATTCTACGTTCAATTATCACTCTGCGTGATAATATTGAAAAACAATCTAAGTGACTACTCTTTAATCTATGCTAGAAATTCATGACGTGGTTTTAAAAATACGTGTCATCTTTTGTTTTTATACAGTATTTTAACTTGTAATTCAAAAAGTAAACTTTTCACTCACATTTTATTATGATGTCGGATTAAATTCATCTAATTTTTAATAATACTATGAAAGGAGACGTTTTACTACAAAACATCAAAGTCATAGGAATTATTCCCGTGTCATCAGGAAAAAAAGCAAAAGATGCTAAACTTACTATTCGTGAAGCCATTTTAACCAAATTAGGTAAGAACGTAGATAATGTAAAGAAAAGATGTGCTGATAAGCCATTATCTATCAACATTGCTTTTTCTTTACACAAGACTACACATTCAAAAAAAGATTTAGATGGGCTTTCAGACGTTTTAATCAAAATACTTGGAGAAGAAATGTCTTCTAAAAAAGATGCTCTAAAGGGATTAGGAATTATAACTAATACAAATTTAATTCATAGGATTATCTTGGAAAAAAGCATTATCGCAAAAGATGCTAAAGAAGAGTTTTCTTTTTCAATTTATGAATGGGAATAATCTTTTTTTGAACTATTTTTAATTAAATTCCTTCATTTCACACTTCAATCCATTCTTAAAAGGTTAACGTTGCTATGTTTGTACACATATTCCCTGATTATCTTGTTTTTCTAAAAATACCTAATGGATAGTAGAAAAAGGACTTTGGTAAAAACTGCCGTATACCGTGGTACTATTACATTACTACTGTTTGTTTTGCTTTGGGTGTTCACTGGTGATATTTATGAAACCTCCATTGTTACCCTTGTTTTCAATGTCGCCGCAACAATAATCTACTATTTTCATGAAAGAATGTGGGGAAAAATTACCTGGGGAAACCCAATTACCGTTTAATGGCTCATCTCGACCCAACAAAACCTCCCAAATATGCTTCAAAACGTATTAAAGTAAAACTATAGAGTGTGACTATGTGCGCATATTACAACTACACTGTGACAGCATAGAGTACACTCCTACAAAAAAGGAGATCAAAAGTGCTGAAGAAATTGTTCCAGAAACTAAAAGATTAGAAGAAGTTGTAGTTGCATTTGTAGCCATTGAAAATGGTGATGATTCTTCTGTTGCCCAAAATGCAATATCTCAGATAAAAAATTCAATGACAAAAATTGGATGTAAAAAATTACTGTTATATCCGTATGCTCATCTAAGCTCTAATTTGGCGTCTCCTTCAACTGCATTATCTCTACTCAAAGAAATGGAATCATCGGCATCTGAACTAGAAGTCTCACACTCTCCATTTGGTTGGACAAAATCCTACAAAATTCAAGTAAAGGGACATCCACTAGCTGAGAGCTCTAAAAGTTGTAACAAAAGAAAGTACTGGAGAAAAAATTCAAGGTGAAGAAAAAGAGATGACCTCTGAAGCCCTTAAAGGTGAATCAAAAATTACATCATATTGGAAAATACTTTCTCCTGATGGAACGCTAAGTAACATCGGTGATTTTGATTTTACAAAATATCCTAAACTTGAAATTCTTGCAAAATATGAATCTGCAAAAAAAAGAGCAGTAGATGAACCTCCACCACATGTTGCATTGATGAAAAAAATGGGCATTGCAGATTATGAACCAGCTTCTGATTCTGGAAACATGAGATTCTTTCCAAATGGGCGTTTGATAAAATCTCTAATTGAAAGATATGTTACTGATAGAGTCAAAGAATATGGCGGATATGAAGTTGAAACTCCAATTATGTATGATTCACATCATCCTAGTATGGTTAGTTATTTCAATAGATTTCCTGCTAGACAATACAATATTGATTCTGAAGGTAAAAAATTATTTTTGAGATTTGCTGCATGCTTTGGACAATTCCTTATGGCAAATGAATATCAAATGTCATACAAAAATTTGCCTTACAGATTATACGAATTAACTCGTTATAGTTTTAGACGTGAACAATCCGGTGAATTAGTTGGGTTGCGACGATTGCGAGCATTTACTATGCCTGATTGCCATGCTTTTTGCAAAGATATTGAACAATCTATTAAAGAAATCAAAGTTAGATTTGATTTATCGCGTAACGTCCTAAAAGAATTAGGTATTGTGGATTCTGATTATGAAATGGCGATTCGATTTACTGAAGATTTCTACAACGAAAATAAACCTTCAATTGAAGAACTAGTAAAAAAACACGGTAGGCCAGTTCTAGTGGAAATGTGGAAGGAAAAATTCTTTTATTTTGTTTTGAAATGGGAATTTAATTTTGTTGATAGTATGGGAAAAGCATCAGCACTTTCTACTGATCAAATTGATGTTGAAAATGGAAATCGTTATGGAATTGAATTTGTAGATGAACATAACGTTCGTAAACATCCTATAATTTTACACAATTCTCCAAGTGGAGCAATTGAAAGAATTGTTTATGTCTTGCTTGAAAAAGCAGCACAAGACATCAAAGAAGGAAGAAAACCACAATTTCCACTTTGGCTTGCCCCTACTCAAGTTAGAGTAATTCCTTTGAAAGAAGAATTTTCTTCCATTTGTGACACCCTGGTCGACAAATTATCCTCTTTTAATATTCGTGTTGACATTGATGATAGAAACGAGAGTATAGGGAAAAGAATCCGTGATGCAGAAAAAGACTGGATTCGTTACACTCTTGTAATTGGGGAAAAAGAAGCAAATTCGGAAAATCTAAGTATTAGAGATAGACAAACAGGAAATGTTAGAGAATTGACATTTGATAATTTTATTAATGAAATTAATGAGCAAACAAAAGAAAAACCATTCACTGGCCTTAATCTTCCAAAATATTTATCCCATAGACCTCAACTGATGGTGTAACATGAGTTTTCTAGACTTATACATGAATAGAAATCCAATGATCACTGCATCATCCAGTGATTCTGAGCCTGTGGCAACTGTATTTGGAATTCCATTTGATTCTACACATTCCTACAAACCAGGATGTAGATTTGGTCCTGATGTAATCCGTGATGCTTTTAACAATATTGAGATATTTCATCCTCAATTTGGTATGGATTTGGAATCTGTAAACATTGAGGATTTAGGAAATACAACTCATACAGTTGTAGCAAGTGAAATGATTGACATGGTGGGAAAAATTACAAAAGAGCTTGTTGCAAAGAAAAGACAACTATTCATTTTAGGTGGTGAACACTCTCTAACATTTGGTACTTACATGAGTTTTCCAAAAGAAACTGGTTATGTTGTATTTGATGCACATTATGACTTGCGCGACGAGTTTGCAAATACAAAACTAAGTCATGCTGCATATTTAAGAAGAATCGTAGAGCAGAGAGGATCTGATAACATCTTACATGTTGGTGCGCGTGCATTTGTAAAAGAAGAACTTGAATTCCTTAAAGAGCATAACATCAAGACAATTACTGACAGACAAGTCAGAGAAGGGAAAGGCCTCAAATGCTAAAAGATTTTTCATCTTCTTTTAATTCCATGTATACTAGTTTTGATCTGGATGTTTTAGATCCTGCATATGCACCAGGAGTTGGAAATCCTGAAGCTGCAGGTATGACATCTCGTGAACTATTTGATCTAATTTATTCACTTGAAAACAAAAATGTAACAGGTGTTGATATTGTGGAACTAAACCCTCAATACGATAATGGTGCTACTGCATCTATTGCAGCAAAAATCATGTCTACTCTGATTGCTATGAATTTATCTCGATTAAATTATCATTGAGTTGTTTCTTCATTTGACTTATTCACAATCTCTCAAATCTACATACACAAGTATACTAAAAACAAAAACTCTTGGGAAATCTAATGCTAAATAATCTAAGAGAAATACTCAAACCAACACTTGAAAAGATTGGAAAAATATTTGCGTCAACCGGTCTTTCCCCTAACTTCTGGACAGCCGTTGGGCTTGCATTCGCTTTAGCATCTGCCTTTGTATATGGACTAAGTATTGAATTTGGATTAATCATAGGTGGTGTGTTGTTACTGGTTTCTGGATTTTTTGATATGGTTGATGGACAAGTAGCAAGAGTAACTGGTAAAACATCTCAAAAAGGTTCCTATCTTGATTCGATGTTTGATAAAATATCTGAAGTTGCAATCTTTCTAGGATTATTAATTGGTGGATATGCTGAACCTTATCTTGTATTACTTGCAATAACTTTGTCTTTATTGGTAAGTTATGCAAGGGCAAAATCAGATGCATTAAACATCAAACTCCAAGGAGTTGGTATTGGAGAAAGAGCTGAGAGATTATTGGTAATTGCAATTATTGGAATTATTGGATATATGGAACCCGCAGTAATCATCGTGGTGATAATTGCCGGAATTACATTGGTTCAACGAATGATTGTGACTGCTAAAAACATTAAAGAAAAAACTGACTAGCCAGTATTACATCTCGATGATTTATGTTATACAATTAAAGTTTCAATTAACTAACATTTTTTTATATTGAAATAACTCATTAAATTGCCTAGCAATGAGGAATAATAGAGCATTGATTGTAATACAAAATGATTCACTGTTTCACGATCTGAGCTAGGTAAAAATTATATTTTTTAAAATAGTAAAACTTCTATCGGAGTTTTCCACGTTGTCTTCTGCTGTCTTCTGATCTAATTTTTAAAATCTTAAAATGAATTGCACATGAAATACAATACCATTTCAAAACTGTAGGTGATGCAATGTATGCTCCTTGAGCACGTAGCTCTTTTGCCAATGTATGTTCAACTAGGTTAATTCTACCTGTAACTTTCTTTGCCTTATCTTTTGGTACAGTACAACCACAGTTAACGCATTGAACTGTTCCAGAGGATCCCTTTCCTCCTTTTGTACGTCCTCTACTTGCACGTTTAAGTGGCATGAAATCAATCAAATCTGCCTCCTTATATTCTTGTATGGTTTCCTGTTTCTGCCTATATGTTGAAAACGTCGATCTTATTGAAACATAGGTCTGATTTTTGCTATGATTTTATCTTTGCAAAAATGGCATATGTCCCTCCAATAGCATATGCAATTGCAATCAATATTCTGGATAACAAAATAGCAATATCTTGATGTGATACAAATAACGACGTATCAATCTCGATGGCAATAGGGATTGCAAATAATGCAATTATTCCTACTAATGCCTGTTCTTTGTTATTTTGACTACTCAAATTTTTCATGAAAATATATGTTGAAAAATTTCCCAACCCTATACCTAATAAAATCAAATACTGAAAATATTGTGGAAATACACCTATTAGAGCAAATGGTAATGCCCAACAACTACCGTTTATGATTTTGATATATGTTGGCCACGTCAAACTATTTTTCATTCGAGTTCGAATCAATGCAATCTTTTTTTTAAAACTCAAAAAATAAAGACCAAAAACAATTCCAAATGTTCCAAACCATGCAATTCCGTAGGCAAAACTAGGTAAATTATTTAAAAAAATAATCTCACTTGCAACTGAAGCAATAGTCACTGCAATTGCTACACAAATAAACAAAAACCCAAAAATTCGTCTAATTTCATG